>CAZAGY010000060.1:0-5066 GCA_964485025.1 uncultured Gammaproteobacteria bacterium | reverse complement strand
CATCCCGATTTATGTTATGACTGGTAAGATTCCATATTTTTTCCGTATTATCGTCTTTATAAGACACTTGATGGTTTGTTTCATAGACTTTTATTTCGTAAACGCCCCATTGATTATAGATATTGGCAAATATTGAATCGTTTCCTAAAAGATTGCTGGCTCCGTCAATATTTTTATAAAAATTAAGACCTCGAGACCCTGATTCATTGTTTAAGCCGAAACGCCAATGATTATTTTCGTCCTGATAACGATAATCAATAAATCCTTGACGCGCATAATCCACGCGACCATTTGTTGTCAATTTCATTTTGGTTTTAAGATAAAAATTTTTAATGTTTTCCCCCAATTTTTCTTTCAGTTTCGGGCTTAAATAACCATAATATATTCCTTCTCCCGACCGATTGTGAATTCTCACCAAACTTTGATTGTCCCACATCGCATTATAATACGCGTACTCTTCATGGCGGTCGGTTTCAAAATCGTCAAACCAGACAAACACATCCTCGCCATCGCCAACATAAACGGCTTCGTTATTATTATAATATTGATAAATAATAATCTCTGAATAGGCGGGGATGGAAGCAATCTTTACCCAAAAAACAGCCGACTGATTTTCCTTGTACTCTTCGCGATAATAAGGAAGATTTGTTTCTCCATCAATAGAAGTAAAACGAATGTCTGAAAAATCTTTGTTCATACCGCTGATATAATCAACCGCAACTTTAATCTGATAATCGGTTAAATTATTGGCATTCTCTTTATTGTCAACGACTAAAAGTTTTCTTTCACCCCAATTGTTTAGCCAAAAACCCTTAACACTCTGCGGATTGGGATTATTCTGGATATAAAAATCGGAAAAATTATCATCTGTGTCCGGTTGAAGAAGGTTCCTTTCCAAAGATTTATTTCCCTCGGGTATTAAAGCCCCTCTCTCTCCTTCTTTAACATAGAAAATGTCTCCCCAAGCCACTGCGTCAACGTATTCTTTTTGTAAAACTTTGGCTGACTTTCCTTCGGGATTAGAAGAATAAATGACCACTGAACCGGCATCATCTGAAAATTGACCGGTAGAATAAGGCTGGCTCGCTTCCGTTTTTAATTGCCAATCGGTCGGCGAGGAAATATTATAAACGCCGACCAGATAATAACCCTTGGTTTTAATTACTGCTTTGTCGGGAAATTTTTTTAAGCGCTGGGGAATGGTTCTGTTCGGATTGGCATACGTACTTCCATCCCAGTTTTGGTTTGAAGAATAATATGCCAAATACCAGTCCGACAAAGAAATACTCTCATTTGTAGGATTATATAATTCAACGAATTCTTTGTTTCCAGACACTTGGATCTCGCTGATAACCAAAGATTGGATTTGAATCGCGTGTTCTTTGGGGTCAGAAAATTCTCCGCAATTGCCAGCTTTATCACAAGCCCTGACCCTAAAAGAATATCTTGCGCGATTAGACCCTTTTAATTGATGTATTTTATCCGTGACTAAAACTGTTTTATCGCCATATTGAATTTCATAATGGTCAATTCCGCTAAAATCATTGATTTCTCCCCAAGAAAGCTGCAAATCCAACGGTGTTTTATTTTCTTGAACCGCCAAATTGACGATTTTATCCGGCGACGTTTTGTCAAAAATAAAATTAACTTCAGCGAGGCTGGCTTGAATGTTAATATTTTGATTGTTAAAAATCTTTTTGGCCCGGGAACGAATGAAATATTTACTGTCATCATCTAATAAACCTTCTATATTATATGACCATATATTATTCTCTTTATTTAACGTTACTCCCCGAGTAATCCATAAATTTTTTTGATTTTCGCGCCAAATATGATCATCGTCCAAATAATAAGAATTCTCGCCTTTCTGAATCTGGATTTCCACTTGGTCGGCGTCGGAAGAAATTGTTCCTCCGATCGTTGTCGGCAAAGAGGATAAATTAAAAATGTCGCTTCCCAAGTCAGTGATGCTAGAAATCGGACCACTAGTGTCTATTACCCAAGTATAAATAGTGGCATTCACCTCTTCCTGCCAATTACCAGCTATGTCTTTACCGACAACATAAATCGTATGCTCGCCGTCAGACAATTCAGACAAAATAATATGAATGGAAATCGCTGTTTCGACGCCATAAATCCCGTCGTCCAATTTATGCTTAAAATGTACCACGTCCTCACCGCCAATAATGATATCGGCGGTTATTTGGTTTGTCGGATTGCTTGGCTGGTTGTTAATTTGAGCTATAGGTGGAGTCGTGTCCAAAGCCTCCATGGTGGTAAAAATAAAATCTCCTGAAACGGTCTGATTGCCTGACTCGTCTTTTGATTTAACCCGGTAATGATAGGTGGTGGAAAAATTTAAACCGTTAATTTCCTGCTGATGAGCAGTCGTTAAAGTATTATCAAGAATTGTAGTCTGACCATAATCAGTGCTTAAGCTATATTCTATTTGACTGTCGCTTGATTCATTGGTCTCCCAAATGACGGTCACTGAGTTATAATTGATGCCTAAAATTGAAACGTTTGAAACGACCGGAGGAATAATATCTTCTTCCAACTTGGATTCTGGCTCAGGCTCTAATTCTGATTCGGGCTCTTGAACATCATTTGCTGATTCTTGCGCTAAAATTACATTACCTTGACCGGACGTTAAAATAACGGTTAAAGAAAAATCGTTGTTGTCCTGATTTGTGTTTTGTCCGTCAATTTTTCTGGCAACGGAAATTCCTTCGCCAGCCACTGGCGCGTTATCATTTACGTTT
The DNA here is from genome assembly GCA_964485025.1 of uncultured Gammaproteobacteria bacterium. Classification (GTDB taxonomy): domain Bacteria; phylum Patescibacteriota; class Patescibacteriia; order UBA2591; family UBA6264; genus JAQTOB01. Next base: position 2,304 of record CAZAGY010000060.1, on the reverse strand, counting down.
CCATCGTTAAAATCACCGTAACAAACCTGATTGATTACCGTATCTTTATGGTTTAATTTAATGATATCGCCGGAATTATTCAAAGAAAAATTAAAATCCTCCCCTTGTTCAAGAACCAACCAGAACTTGGCATCAATTATCAAATTATTCAAAGATTTTTTATTGCCCGTGTTGTCTTCAATGCTCCAATTATCTAAATCAATCTGTTTATTTGTTGTGTTGTAAAGCTCTATCCACTCGCTTTCTCCTTCATTCGGCCGAGCCACAAATTCGTTGATTACTACATCACCTACAGAATACGACGGCTCAATGTCCTGTTGCAATGATATTTCTATATTATTAAAAGGAGAGCTGTTTTGCTCTCCAGGCGTCCCCTTCTCGTTTGAAGTTTCTTCCCAAACTCCGTTACTCTTTTTTTCTATTGTTTTACCATTACCGTTTCCTCCCCATTCATTTGAATAATTAATTTGGTCAATGACGTTGCCTTGCCCATCTTTAATAATGATTGTTTCTGAAGTGTTATTTAAAGAAAAAGAACTTTTAAAAACCTTTCCGTTGAAATTTGGATAATCAATTAGAAATTGGTCTGTGTCATCAGCAATGATGGCGTAACTGTTGCCTGATAATGACTCGCTACCCTTGATTAAAGTCAATTTATGGTTGGTTTCATTTTCGTAAAATTTCCAATTGGCCAGATCAACTGTTGAATTATTGGGATTGTATATTTCAATCCATTCATGGCCGCTGTCAGACCCGCCTGGATTATACATAATCTCATTTATTATCACGTCTTGCGATGCATACCCTTGATAACTCGGCCCGTTGCCGCTTGAAGATGTTTGCGTTTCATTTATTATATTTTGGACCGCCGACAGTGGCGAGGTTATTCTATTTTCCAACCCCGGGGTCGGACTAATGGTTATAAACCAGTCGTTTTTATCATAATTTGTATCTTGATTGTTTTCCCTGGCTAAAAATTGCCCCTTAATTGCCCCCGGTGCGTTGTCGTTGATGTCTCCATCGTCAAAATCGCCATAGCAAACCTTGTCAATCAAACCCTCTTTATATTTTAATTTGATAATATCGCCGGAATTATTTAAATAAAAATTAAAGTCTTGACTCTGATTAAGAACTATATAACTGTATGGCGACAAAATCAAATCTTTTAAATTCTTTGATTTACTGTTGTTGTCTTCTACGCCCCACTCATTAAGATTTATTGATTGATTTGTTTTATTGTATAATTCAATCCATTCCGCTGCGCCCGAACCCGGATCAGAAACAAATTCACTGATAATGATATCACCTTCTTTAAAGGTTATTTCTCCCGGGGGTTCTTCTTTTACGATTTCTTCTTCTATCTCCGTTTCTTTTTCTGTTAATTCTTGCTTCGGTTCAATCTGTTCTTGTTCCTCTAATTTTTTTGTTTCTTCTTCATTGTCTTTATTGATTTCTTCCACGTCCGCTTCATTTGATAATTCTATCTTTTTAATTTCCGGAACGAATTCTTTTAATTCTCCATATTGTTTTACTTCTGAATCCGTGTTTTCCGTCAAAGGTTCCGAGACCACATCTATTTCCTCTTTAAGCTCTTCTATATTTTCTTCTATTTCATTTTGCTTTTTAGAAAAAATAGAAGTTCGGTCCGATAATTCTTCACTCTCTCTTAATTTAGCGTCTGCGTATTGAACTGAATCTTCAATGGAACTCAAGGCAGCGGTTATTTCTTTGCTTTTAGCGCTGATATTTTTAAGTACTGAATTGTCACTTAAATTGACTTCTCTGTCAGTAGCCAATGTTAAACCTTCGTTCAATAAATCCGCGTTCTCTATAATATTTTTAAAAACAGCTATGATTCTGCCCAGTCCCAAATTTTTAAGAGCAAATTTTTTAACGATTTCCGATCCAAATTCTTTGGCAAAACGAAGCATAAACATCTTGCTTGCTTTAGTGTTAATTTCAATTTGGGAAAGCGCGCCTGGCAATTCTGATTTGCCGTGAGAAGCGACAACAATATCAACTTTAACGTCTTTTAAAGTCGGCTGGATAAACTGAGTGTAAGGAAAGAAAAAATATCTCTCGCCTTGATAACTTTTCCCAAAAATATTTGTCTCTATCACCTTGATTAAACCATCGCCAGCCTGACCTAAAAGATTAGTAAAATTCTTGATTTCTTTTAAAGTAAATTTTTCCCAGAAATCTCCCCCGCCAATTTTATGAATTTTAGAGAATTCTTTGTTTTGAGAAAAAACGTCGCCTAAATCATTTATCGTTGTTTCATTGTTAAACCCATCCGGGGTGATG
>CAZAGY010000059.1:2157-5105 GCA_964485025.1 uncultured Gammaproteobacteria bacterium | reverse complement strand
ATGCGGAAAGCCAAAAATTTTGTAAGGAATTTTTATCCCATGTTTCTTCGTCCATTTTATAACTGCCGCATCTCTTTCAAGTTCAACCATATACTCTCGCTCCAGGGCCGAATCATAATTCTCCTGGCCGGCGGGACTTTTTTTAAGATTGATTAATGTACCCTTTTTACTAATCATATTATTTACGCATAAATATACCCTCAATAAGTTCCGGCCTCATAAAGATATCTCTTGCTTGATCAACAATCGCCCACAAACGCCTCAACAATACGTCGTCTGTTGAATCTTCAATATCACTGCCGTTAAGCAATCTTTTTTTGATGTGGTCCCGAATGATTTTAACCAAAACTACCTGCCTTTCATCGGGATTCCTGTCGTATTCCAAAAGAGCGTATTTAGCAATTGAATGAATCTGTTTTACTAATTGCTTTTTTAATTCATCAATTGACCAATCCTCTGTTCTGGTGGCTTTGGCTATTTTTTGCACTTCAACCTCCGGTATATCAGCTTTTTCCATCGTCACATTTTCGGTTTCAATGTTTAAGCTTTTGATCTTTTCAATGTCTTGCTCTATATTCATTCGGTTAAAATCGTACTTCAACTCGTCCAAAAATTTCTGCCATTCGTAAATTGGTTCAATAACTTTCGGCGGTTCTGGTGTTGGCGGCAAATTTTTGAATTCTAGTTTTTCTGCGGCTTCATCGATTTTTACCTCGCCTTCATCTATTCTCCCGATTTCTTTTTCTTGGGGGATTTTCTGCTCGTCAATAATAACATTGGCCGGATCAAGGTCGTCCGGGTATCGAGTGGCTTTCAAATAATCCCACAACCAACTATGTTTTAAAATCGGATGATCAACAATAAAAAGCGATTCCCATTTTTCTGGATCTTTGCTCATTCGGCGCAAGCCACGGCCGATTACTTGCGGACCGTATACTGAAAAGATCTGTCCATCTACTTCTTTGTAGCAAAATTTTCTAAAAAGCAAAACAACCGAAATATTGCGTACATCCCAACCCTCCCGAAGCATTAAGACCGATACTACCGCATCCCATTCTGTCTGCGGATCTTTATTTAAATCGCGCGCCGCTTCTTTTAACTCTTCTTCTTGCTCATTATGAACTAAAAGAATTTTCTTAATCCCGTATTTTTCACCTATTTTTTCAAGTTCTCTCGCAATATTTTTAGCATCTTCAATAGAAAACGTAACTAAAAACAAAAGCGGCTTGTATGGTTCTGGCGTCCTCATTCTTTGCTCTTTTAAAAGTTCGCAGGCAATGGCTATTTGCTGACGCATTGGTTTTAAGCTCGTAATATAGCGACGAGCTGGAATTCTCCGTTTTTCAATTTCTTCCCACGGCACTTCTTCGGCCGATATTGTTTTACCTGTTTCCAAATCCTCATAAGTCAATTTTACTTTCTTCACGTCTGGATGAAAAACGATCGGTCGTTTTATAATTTTATCTGCCAATGCTTGCGCGATATCATAAACAAAAATCATTTTACTGTCTGGGCACAATCCATCTAATCTGTCTGGCGTGGCAGTCGTGTCAAGCCGGAAAAACCGCTTTGGTTTTAATTTTCCGATTAAATCATTGTACTGCTCGGCTTTGGTGTTGTGCGCTTCGTCATTAAAAATACAAAGAGAATCAACATTGTCGCGCAGCACTTTCCAGTTGTCGCTTCTTTCATATATTTGATGGATATTGCCTAAAATAATCGTTCCCGAGCGAACGCCGGCCGCGGTGGCGGTTGGTTGCATTTTGTGCAAAGAAATCCTTGTTTTTAATGATTCAAAAGAATTAAAGAAAAACGGAAAAACGTTATAAATATAGGTTGGCGACTTGGGATCAAATTCATCGTCCAACCGCTCTCGCACAATTGTATTCGGCGTAAGAATTAAAAACTTGTATTGCTCATGAACAATCATCATATAAGCGATCATCGCGCCGATAATTGTCGTTTTGCCGCCACCGGTAACAATGTTGGTCAATAAATCTTTTTCGCTAAGAACCTCAAAACAATACACGCATCTTTCAATGGCTTCAAGCTGGACTTTTTTCCATTGTTTCTCGTTCCAAAATTTGACGATTCTCAAATCCGGCTTGAAATTACGAGATCCCAAATGCTTCAAAAAATCAATACCAACCTGCGGAATGCCTTGATATCCCGAGCTTCGCCACTCTTTGAAATTTTCCTCGTGTTGCTTAAAAAAGTAATGCATAATTGACCTGTGGATAACTTTTTATTATAACCTGCTATAATGATTATAGAAAACGTTCCCCTCTAATAACAAGAGCCCCTGGGCTCTGTCCAGCGAAAGTTGGAGTAGTTAGGGGGGTCATTTTTTATATTCATAATATTCCGTTGATCCTTTTGCAAAAATAGGAAACTCCGACTTTATAATGTTACGTGGCCGAATAATATCATAAGAACGAGATTCTGCCGATTCCCATTTCCGATAAATTGCCCACCCAAAATAATCTACCGCCTGATTGCAGGGATCAAATTTTGAGTCATGAAAATAAAGCGCAAAGGAAGTTTGAGCATATTGCTTAATAAGCGATTTGAATGCTTGTTTCAAAATACCACGTTTTTTCTTGTCAAATATACTACTAAATACTATAACCACATGATCGTATCCACGCCAGGTTGCGCGATTGAAAGAATATCTTAATAGTGCCTGACCCATATTCATATATAATTCAATGTATTGCTGATGGAATTTTGGAATTGCTTTATTCTTTTGAGCTATTACAGAATCAATTCTTATATCACTGTCCAATGCCAAAAGTATAGAAAAGACATTATCGCGCACCACTTGAGTGTCTTCAGATGCATGAAAGTAACCTCGCTCTGTCATACTAGATCCGCAACTATAATTAGGTAAAAGATCATAACGGAGATTCAAAAGTGGCGAGCCTATAGCAAATGGCTTCACGGTGCTT
>CAZAGY010000059.1:0-2147 GCA_964485025.1 uncultured Gammaproteobacteria bacterium | reverse complement strand
AAAATTGCCCGATTCGTCAATAAAAATATAAAGTGTTTTCATGTTTTAATATTCTTACTTACAATTATTTCACCCGCCAAATTATCCTGAACTTTGCAGGCGACAACATATTCCCCGGTTTTCTCAAAAGTATGTTTTACCGACAAAATCGCCTTAAATTGCTCACCGTTCTTTTTGTCTTTTGTTTTCTCCCGCGACAAAACATAGTCTTTATCCGCTGAAAAGTGGCCCTCCTGATAATCAAAATCCCACTGGCAATTGACCAACCAACCATCCTCGTTGGTTGAAATAGCATCAATCGCCTCAAACTCATATTCCAACCCTTTTGTCTTTTTTACCTTAATATCACCGATTACCGGCGCTTTGGAAAACCGCAGGAAAAATTCAGCATCGCTGGCGTCAGGATAATGCCGCAAAACCCTGGCACGAAACTCTTTTGAATCAAGCGGAATAAGTTCAAGTTTTACCGGCAAATTATTTTTAAAAATATAATCCTCGAGTATTTTTATGTAAGCCACAATTTGCCTACTAAATCTCCAACCGATAATTTTGGCGCTAATTAATTTATTCGGCTCAAGCCGATTTTTTATTTCGTCAAAAAACGCTTTTATTTCTTTACCACTGATTGATTCTTTGGGATTCGCGGGGCCAATTAAAATCGGCTCGCTTTGGCCCGGCGGACGAAAACCGTGAGCCAAGCCTTGAGCCGTATTTTTGCTCGCGCCGTAGCAAGTTAAAACAAAATCAATAAAATCGTTTTGCGGAATGCTAGCAAATTTTTCCGTTGGATAAACGCCGAGATACAAAACTTCAATATTCGGTATCTTATCTTTGGCAATGCCCAAGCTCTCCTGAAATGATTGTGCCTTTGAAATATTGCTTTTTGTTCCGCTCATTTCTTCGCCGATTTTCACTAAGCGATCAAGCGTTACTGAAATTGCCACTCGCGAAGAATCACAGCCGATAAAATTTCTTTTCAATTTTTGCGCCACCGCCAAAGTTGTGCCACCGCCACAGAAAAAATCCGCCACCACATCGCCTTCACTAGACGACGCTTTTATAATTCTTTCCAGAAGTGCTTCGGGCTTTTGTGTGGGATAGCCGATTTGCTCTTTCCCTCGTAATGCTGATAATTCAATAAAATTATCTGCTTTTTGTTCAGCGATTTCAAAATATTCTATTTTCCCCTCACTATTACGTACCCTTTCAGCTTTTCCTGTTTTGGAATTAAAAACATGTTTTGATGCTATTCTTGGCTCTGCTGGAATAATTACATCATTCCAAGTATGACTATATTTATTTTTTGTATAACTAATAACAGGCTCTGTATTTTGATGAAATTTTTGAGATTTTGCTTTAAGGCCAACCGCCGTATAGTGTATAATAACTTCATTCAAAAAATTATCATATCCGAAAATTTTATCCATTTCGGTTTTGATGTAGTGGCTGGCGTGCCAATCGCAGTGAACATAGATTGAGCCGGTCTTTTTGAGAACGCGACGCATTTCCCAAAGTCGGGCGTTAAGCCAGACAAGATACGAATCAATGCCGCCTTCCCAGATATCATAAAATGAGCGAACTTCGTTGGTGTCGCCCCAAATAACATTATAATTCCGGCCCGAAAAAAATGGCGGGTCAATATAAATTAAATCAATTGATTCGCTCGGTAAGGTTCTTAAGGCTTCAAGGTTGTCACCCAAAATCAACTGGTTCGCCGGTTTTTCTGGCGCATTAAAAATAACCGTGTCGCCGTGATTTCTCGGGTGCAATCTTGGCAAATGAATCCACGGAAAAATATGGTCGTAGCCCTTATTGTCTTGCCAGCCCATCGGTGCGTGCGCTGGATCGGGTAGATTGCTCGTCTTCCGACGAATTTTATCTGAGGCAGATAAAACTTTCTTTTGCGACGGCAAAACCTGCTCCGTAGATTCCTTTTGAATTTTTTGTAAATCTTTATAATCCATTTTATTTAATTAAATCATCAAAAAACACATATTTCTATTATATTACCAAATCACAGAAAAACAAGGCCCTTCAACAAAAATCAAGCAACATCTTATCTACTCGCCCCATCTGGACTCCCCTGGGCCGTGCGTCATCAATGTTCCATAGAATCTGCGCAAAATAACCATAAACAAAAAAATCAC
>CAZAGY010000058.1:0-5136 GCA_964485025.1 uncultured Gammaproteobacteria bacterium | reverse complement strand
CGTATACGCGTCTTTATCCAGGGAAAGATGTCCATTGCTGGTACCGTTTTTGTGAGAATAAGAAAATCTATATGTTTTCCCCGCCGTTACCGAAACCATCTGCGATGCGGTACCGCCGCTTGTGGTGGTATTGGTGATTTGTAAAGCATTCCCTACTTCTCCGCCTGAAACTGACGAAAGAGTCGAACTTCCCGCCGACCACCCGGTTGTATTGGAATCAAAGCTCCCATTATTTACTTTTTCGCTTCCCAATCTTTCAGAACCTGGCCGAAGAGGCATATCCAGAACTAGTTTTTGGTTTAGAGTGCCGGTGGACAGTTTGGGTTTATAGGATTCATAGAGGCGGGTGATTTCCGCTGGAGAAAGGACCCTGTTGTAAACGCGGGCATCGGCGAGAGAACCTTTAAAATTATAATTAGAACTATAATTTCCAATATGAAAACCCTGATCATAATATTGTAAGGGCGAAGACAATGAGTAAGAATTAAGATATATACCATTTTTATATGTAAGTATTGTAGAACCATCGTAGGTAAAGGCATAATTGACCCATATGTCTTGTTGGGCGGCACCAAACGATTGATAAGAAATTACACTTCCGTTTCCGATCCTCAATTCAGCAGTACCAGATGAAGATATATAAAGATTCCAACCTTTTTTGTTGGTATAATCATACCCCCTGCAGAGATAAAATTGATGTTGGCTGGTAGGGCCACCATATCTAGCCCATATACTTGCAGACAATGCTGTTGTGATATTAAAAACGCCAGAGGTTCCTAAATTGACATAGTTACTGCTCCCATTGAAACTCATCGCCCCATTGGATTCTCCCTTGACCCCGTTGGTTAAGGTGGCGCCTGAATTAGTGCCATGGTTTCCGTAACCGGAAAGGTCGTCCACGCGATAGGTGACGGAATTGTAATGCTCGCCGTCCAATGGCCAGTAGCCGACCAAACCTTTGTTAAGGGAGTCGGTGCTGAAAAAACCAAGACTGGCCAAGGCCGAACCGGCAGAAATGACCAACAACGACGAAATAAAAATTATTAAACGGATCTTTGTTTTTCTCACGCTATTAACTATTTTAATTATTATTTACACGAAGCGGCTTTGGTGAAACCGGCGGCTTCCGCTTCTTCTTCATTGCAAAAATAGGCTTCTCCTTTGCTAAAATCCACTTTTGTCCTTTTATAATTGGCGCAACCTGGAGGAAAATACGTTTTGCCGTATCCGTCTTTTGAAATATTTCCTTTAATGATGCAATCGGGGTCGGTCGGCGGGTCATCGGCTTCCAAAGGATGGTCCGGGTCCGGTTCTTCCGTTTGTTCGCAGGCCGACCAAAGACCGACGCTGTTCAGTCTGGCCTGATTGCGCGCGTATTCCAAAATGCCCCGATATTCTTTGTTTTGAGTCGAAGGCATAAGGCCGGCATATCCGTTTTCTATGAGATATTTATTTATAAAGGTATTATCCAGAAACGGATTTTCTTCCGCTAAAAACACGTATCTCAACAACCGGCCGAAACTATCTTTCCCCTCAACGTCTTTTTTTATAAGAATATCCTTTCCTTCGACAAGGCCGGCAAGCGCTTCTTTGGCTTCTTCGTAATAACATTCTCCCCGTTCCGGGGCATCAACGTCAAGAAGACGGATTTGGATGTCGTTTTCTATGACAATGGTATCGCCATCAATGACGCTGTTGACCGGGTGGGTTCTTTCCTCAAAATCCTCCGTTTCCTGGCCCGATGTCTCCGAAGAATCCATATTCTCATCGGTCGTAAAACTATCAACGGTGAGAATTCCCAACAAAACCATAATAACGACAAAGATTGTCTTGCGCGTATTAGGGGATAATTTTTTTTGCAAAATAGGCATAAAATTTTTACTTTATATTTATATTTCCTGGGAGGTGCTCCGCCAGTGGGCAGACAGGCTTCCTGTGAAGTCGGACCTCTTTATTCTGGAGGGGTTGAACCCCTCCATCTCTTCCGGGGCTGACCTCGATTTATTTAAATTCTAAACGGCAGACAATGTAAAAAACAAAATCCAGAATCACGGAATGTTAAATCTTTTTTAAAATTTTTTGGAGTTGAAAGGGATAAATAAAATGAATGTCGGTATTTTTGAATTTAAACTTATCTTTTTTAGAGAGATTGATGAAAAAAGCGTCTTGCGTTTTATAATCAGACAGAAAATTAACAAAACTTTTCCCCAAGGCTGATTTTTTAATTTGTGTTTTCACTTCAATGGGTATGGGGCCACTCGGTCGTTCTATGACAAAATCAACTTCCGCGCCGTGGAGAGTTCGCCAATAGCGCAATTTCCGAGAAACATCGTCTTTTGACAATTCGCCGGCAACAAAATTTTCCAGCAAAGCCCCTTTGTCAACTCGGTCGTCAAAACTTTTAAAAGAATCTTTTGCCAGGTTCATTAAACCATTATCTAAGAGATAAAATTTGCTTGCTTTGACCAATTCTTTTCTTGGATTGGAAAAAAAAGGAGGAACCGCCTTGACAATAAAAGTTTCTTGCAAAACATCCAAATAATATTCCGCGGTTCTGTTTTCAATATTCAGGGACGAAGACAATTCATTAGTATTGGCGATCTGTCCAATTTGAAAAACCAAAAGTTGCAATAATTTCCTGAAAATCAACGGTTTTTTTATTTTAAGAAAAGAGATGGCGTCTTTCTCAACATAACTGTTATATATTTCTTCCAGCATTTCCCGTTTTTTATTTGGATTATTCTCCGTGACTACGGCCGGATAACCGCCCCAAATTATAAACTCTTTTAAAAAATCAAGAATGGCGTTTTTGTCAAAATTAGAAATTTTTTCTCGGTTAATCAACTGAAAAAGCGTCTTATCTTTATATCTCAAAAATTCTTTAAAAGATAAAGTAAAAAGGCGAAAAACCTTTTTTCGGCCAGCCAGACTTTCCTGCATTTTATTTTTTATGTCCAACGAAGAAGAGCCCGTAAGCACTAATTTGACCGGCAAGCCGACATCGTATATGCCCTTAAAAAATCGTCCCGCGTTTTCTATTCTTTGGGCCTCATCTACAAAAAGATATATTTTATTCTTTTTGCCTTTTTGAATTCTTGAAGAGATAAATTTTATTACCTCTTCTTGGGAGGAAAAAAACGACAAATCTTTTAGGCGATCCAAATTGAAATAAAAAACTTTATCCGGACTTTTCGTTTTTAATTCTTTATAAAGCTCTAATATCAGAGTAGTTTTACCAGTCTGTCTTGGTCCAATTAAAACCGTTATCTCCTTCTCTTTAAGGTGATTTTTTAAATTTTGGTAAATGTTTCTCTCTATTATTTTTGTCATACACTACAATTATAATGCGGTTGTTTATGTTGTCAAGTGATTAATTTCCAAATCTCCTTAATCCGCCGATTAAAAACGCTAAATAAATTCCTTCTTTGGTTTTCGCCCACCTTTTCAGGAACATTTTTTCTTTTGAATACGACGATAAATATATCGGTGATTTCTTTTAATCCAATGTCTCCTACTCTTGAAACAGATGTAAGATCGTATTTTGAAAAATTATAAATTCATAAAGTTTTCCTGGAGGTCAGACTCCGCCAGTTGGCGGACAGGCTTCGCCTGCGGCCGGTGACGGCCTCAGCGTATTCTCTTGGGAGGATCCGACCTGGCAAAGCCAGGGTCGGACCTCATTGCGAGCCTAATCCCTAATTTCCCAAGTACTCAACCTATTCTTCTGTGACGACCATTTGGCCGGTTTCTTTTTCATGGCCGGCATAACTGCAAACAAATTCATAAACTCCTGGTGTAGACGGGGCGTTAAAAGTAATTGCCCGCGATTGTCCGGCAATCAGACCAATTGCTACTGCGCTTAAAATCGGGTCTTTGAAAAAAAGCGCATGATTATCCTGGTCTTCACCGGTTAAAACAATAGTAACTGCTTGTCCTGGCTTAACCTTAAAACTGCTGGGATTAAATCCTCCATCGCGACTCGTTCTTATCTGAATTGAATTATCAACAATTTCTTCTTTCTGTTCTTCGGTCAAAAAATCTGATTGTTTAGGCGCTTCCGGGGAATTTGGAATAATATTTTCCGTAACGGCCGGTGTTCCTTGTTCGTTTAAAACGACTCCTTCGCTGGTCACTTCGCTGGCACCGGGGGCAATCGCTTCGGGTTCACTGACTTTTACTTCAGGCGCGGCCGGCATATTTTCCAAGTCAACTTCTGACGGTAATCCGTATTCTTCAGTCGGCTGGGGCGCTTTTTTGCCTGACAAGGCAATAATGAGAATTAGAACTACGACGACGATGGCGACAATAAGCCATGTTTTTTGTTTTTTGTCTAACATAAATTAAATTTAAACCTATTAATTATTTATTTCTTGCTGATAAGATTCGGCCATTGCTCGTAGTCCTCGCGCGGCGCGGTGAGGCGATAGGAAACTTCTCCGTTCTTGTCTCCGTAAATCGTGATCTGCGAATCGCCGATTTTTTCGTACCAGGTGCGGCCGTCAAAACTGGGCGTCAACAGAATCACCACTTTGGACAAATCCTGATGAATGGTTTTCCAGAAGAGCCAGAGGTCGGAAGCAGGTTCTAAGTCATTGAAATTTATAACATAAGAAAATTGGGAATTGGGTACTTGGGTACTTGGGGATTGGGATTTATTTCCTTGGGAGGTCCGACCTCCATGAGGTACGGACCTCAGGGTGACGATACCGCTGGTTTCCATTTTCTGTCCGCCGGCGTAGAAGGAAACGTAAGTGGCATATTCTTTACCGTCAATGTTGTGGACCGGGTCAATGGTATTGACGGTCAGTTTATTAACATTTGTAATATTATAACTTTGGACATCAATATTACCGGCCATAGTAATAGTGGTTAAATAAGCATTGTCAGTTACCCGCAATTTATCATCAACCACCACTTCTCCCAAATTAGCTCCCCGCAAAGTAAGGTCAACGTTTTGCGAAGGGTCGCCGGCTTCAATCAGCAAAGGAGCATAAGATTTAATGGCCGAGGCCGTGGGGTTGGTGAATTGAATATCAGAGGCAAAGGAAATATCTCCGGCTGAGGCCAGGTTAAGAGGAACGTTCATGGTGATTTGTTCGTCAGTGACAATAAGATTGCTTTTGACGTCCAAAAGTC
>CAZAGY010000057.1:0-5173 GCA_964485025.1 uncultured Gammaproteobacteria bacterium | reverse complement strand
TTTTGCGGACGAATTTGCCGTTCTCTCCGTAGGTAAACATCCCGAAATTACCCAGAATTAAATTTTTATGCTTCAGTCTATCAAATAAATCAAAAGGAATGTTGTCGTAAAATAAAGGGCCTAAAATTATGTAATCGTAATCTTCTAATTCCTTCAACAGCCCGGTGTCCGCCCGTATGGTATTGGAATAATATTTTATCGAGACTTCCCTTTCGTCGGGATTGCCGGAAGAATATTCCAGACTTGATTCCAGGGTCCCCTCGGCCGGTAAACACTTTACATCCAGACCCGGGAAATTGTCCTTGACCCATTGGTTGTCGTTTTTCCCGCAGGTTACGTAAGGAGTAACCTTCTCTACTCCCAACGATTTAAGGGCCGTAGACACATAATAAGGGATACCTCCAATCTGGACGGAGAATTTGCCGTCTATTTTAATGTAATCTCTGGCTATTGGCCCCAATACGGCGACTTTCATATTATTTTGCTTCTTTAGTCTGGCCCTTGGCCGTTACTGATATTTTATCGGATTTCCCGGATCCGTCGTCCCCAACTTTAAAAGAGATGCTCTCGCAATTTTCTATTGATTCGCCGAAATTCTTATTCAGAAAATAAAGAAAGGAATTCTCGTGACTGAAAGCCAAAACTTTGATGTTTTTCTCCGGTTTTTGTCGGTTTATTTTTTCTTGGCCGAATCTAATCAACCGCAATATATTTTTGAACTTTGATTCATAACCATCCTTAGCGGATTTCACGTCAGGAAATATTTTATTGATTTCCTCCGAGTGAGCAGCGTAATTTTCGCCCCAAGTTCCTTTATTGTTTGATTCTATTACTTTTCTGGCCACGGCCCATTTTTCCTTAGTTTCCGCTGACACCCTACTTAAATCCTTAACTTTAGTCAAGTAATCTTCCGGCTGGAAAATCTGTTCCCGGAGCATATTGCTTAAATGATCCAAGGTCAGACAATCTATTTTCCTGATATAGCCCTCGCCGATTTCTTCGGCTTTATTCTCCGGTACGGATCGTCCGTTTTTTCTTTCTCTATGCGGAATGATCTCAAACCCTCTCTTTCTGGCAGTATCCAGATAAATTTTGGCCGTTTCGGCCGTTCTCACCAGATCGCTTGAGATGAAAAACAGGGCATCAGTTTTGGGATCAAGTTTATCGAACAATTCCTCTGCCTTTTCTTGGGCCAGATTTATCCCTTCGGACGTTAAATCAGAATTGAACCATTGTTTATCCGCGTCGGGCGAATCCTCGGGATTATCCGATTTAATAATGCTTTCATTCAGTTTATATGGAGAAATACTGTGACGCGTGACAATGAATTCGTCATTTCTCCCTTCTCCCTTCGGGTTGTTGTTTATTTTTTCAAAATTAGTATCCATATACTATTACTTATTTCCGATCTCCTCCGCCTCTATTTTTGTGAATTTCTTTAACATACATTTTTATTTATTAATTTTCCTTTAGAATTATTTTCTTAAACAACGAAATCTCTTCTCATTTTTGCCACTTCAGCTATAGCCAAACCTTTTTCATAAACATCTTTTATTTGGGCTATATGTTGATCTGCCTCATCGGTAGCGGTGGAAAATTTGGCCAAATGAGCGCACATTTCATCAATTATATCATCATTAATGGGGATTGCCTCTTTATTATTTCTGTATGATTCCACCATGCGCTGTAAAAAACGAAGGTCTTGTTCCGTCTTACTTTTATTTTTTAAAAACTCCCTACTAAAAGCGCAAAAATAATTATTAAATTCTTTTGCGTCTTTGCATTTATGTTCAAGGGTATCCATCATGATTCTTAAGTTTCCCAGACCGGATTCGCCTTTTGTATTATAAAAATTAATCTTTCTCCAAATTCTTTGATAAATCGTTTCTGCGTTGCTGTCCTTAATTTCCGTCATGAGTTGCTTTGGTGAACGGAAAATAGATGACACCCATTCCTTTGCGCCGTCAATATTGTGCCAAAATAAATCGCGAGCATTACTTCTATCATCAGCATAAGAATATCTTTTTTCAAACTTTTCGAGTAGATGCTCGGTAATTTCTCTATTCTGTAAAGTAACGCGTCCCGGATCGCCATCCATATATCTTAAAAAGGTTTTTAATAAATAGCCATCATACGACGCCCAATCATTAATATGGCTCGTCTCATCAAATGGAGGCCTATCTCCATATTTACTAAGTTCACCTTTATCGCCAAGAATTTCTGTCCTTAAAATATCTTCATCTTCCGGCTGCCTGGTCATATCGGCGATGATGGCATACGCCTTAACCCTATTAAGATGATTCATGGCTTTTGCCTCTTCCCGAAGAATCTCCTGAAGTTTTATTTTGTCAATACCCGGTAAATCATGCATTCGTTTATAAAAATTAAATACGCTTTCAATTGCATATTGCCGGCCAGATTTTTCACCCATTTCTTCCAGGGCCTGATTGGCTTTGTCAAAATCCTCTTGTTCGCCTGACATTTCTCCGATT
Organism: uncultured Gammaproteobacteria bacterium; assembly: GCA_964485025.1. Taxonomy (GTDB): domain Bacteria; phylum Patescibacteriota; class Patescibacteriia; order UBA2591; family UBA6264; genus JAQTOB01. The sequence continues at coordinate 2,681 of CAZAGY010000057.1, read as the reverse complement.
TTCTGCCATTTCTCCGCCTCACTATAAAGACCATGGTGATCATCGGCTTTCACTTCGCGGGCGCTATCCAGATCCGCTTTGTCGCCAGTGAGCTTAAAAATGGCGATGTAATCATCTATTTTTTCCATCCCTTCAAATCGCTCACTGCTTATTTGTTCGGAATTGATGAACTCCTTCGCTCCTTTCGGATTTTTCTCTCTTAAATATAGATTCACTATTGATTGTTGATATTTAGAAAAGGAAATTCCGCGGCGATCCTGCATTTTTGCTTTCTCGATTTCCTTGGTGATAACTTCTTTTACTTTCTCCGCATCTCCTTCGGTTATGGCACAATGAATGTTTTTTTCCGCCAATTTGTCATAAGCTTCTATACGACTATGAGCATAAAGACTTTCTAGGTTTTCTGCATATTGTTTTTCTGTTTTTTTTATTTCCTGGATATAATCGTGAGGAGGGTAAATAAGTTCGATTAAATCCTCTATCTCTTCCGGGGGATAATCCGAAAATTCAATCGCTTCTGAAATTGCTTCGCCAACAACGTCATATTCTGAATAACCCTTATATTGTTCATGGGGATTAGTTTTAACTTCTTTCTCTGTCATTGCTTTAATTTCCCGTATGAGCAATTCTTTGTTGGCCGGCGACGGATCTAAACCATATAATTTTCCGAGAAGTTTTAAACGCGCAGGCGACCAAATTTTTCCATCGTCTTTCTCTAAAAGTTCTTTTAATTGTTTAATATTTTTTTTTGAGGATATTTCAGCCATAGCGGCTCTTTCTAAAATATTTTTAAAGGCCGGGGACATAAGCCCCTGAAGTAATTCTTCCTGCGCCTGCTGCTCTGTCCGCAATCTCCCTAATTCTCCTTTCATTTGTTCAAGTAGTTCTTGAAGTTGCTGGAAGGATTCTGCTTTTTCCGCGTTATCTTCGGCCGCAGCCTGTCCGGTCAGAAATTGTTCGGCTTGTTCAATTTGAGATGTAATGTCTTGAATTTCAACGGAAAGGCCCTGCTCTTGCTGCTGTATTCGTTGATAACTCAAAAATTTATCCCTTAAAGTCGTCATATCTTCTGTTCCTTCGGGTTTTTCTGTTAATTCCGCTTGAATTTTTTTAAATTGTTCGCCAAAATTGTTTAATGCCGACATATGTTTGTATATTAATTTTTATTTATTTGTACACTAAATATATAAATAATATTAAAATCTATATAAATTATACACAAAAATTAGCTTTTGTCAAGATTAAAGAAAAAACAAAAAAGCTCGGATAATAAGCCTTAAAATATGGTTACCTTACTTTACGGGTTCAAAACTTTAAAGAATCACAAACCCAAATGGCGTTCCCGAGCATAAAAATACTGAATTTAATGATGAAAGGTCGGTTGGGTTCAGATAAGTAAAATGAGACAAATAATTTTTAATTCTAATCAATTTTTTAATAAATTTATCTCAAATTATTCACTGAAACTATTTCTGAATAATATTTCAGAAAGAATCGTTATATTAAAACTATTTATTTGAAAGGTGTTGGGATTTAACAATTACTAACAATTTTTTAATTTTACTACTCACTCTGATTGGAGGTTTAAATTCTTTAAAAATATTTTTATATTTTTCCGGCAGAAGAGATAATTGTTTCTTCATGTATTTTCTATTCTCTTCTATAGCGGGTATTTTATATATCAATTTTCCCCTCTTAAATATCGGTACGAGAATGGGTCTTCCTAATTTTTCATTTTCAAGTCCGATAATATCTTTTTCAATAACACCGTTTCTCAGATTGCGATATACTTGTTTTTTTCCGGGTAAACTTAATTTCCCAGGAGAAAATTTTGCCGTATATCGCACTGATTCATTATTTTCTATTTGCGCAATTTTATAAACCATCTCAAGTTTAGGGGCATCGGCCGATGTCACTATTTCCGTTACCAATAAAAACATATCTGCAGGAATGTTATTTTTAATAAATCTCGCTATTTTATACTCGTCTAAATTACTTGCCACTGCTATTTTTGTCTCAGTGTGACCCGCCATATTTAATCTTTTTCGTGCGTATTTTGCTACTTCTAAAAGATCTCCGCTGTCAACTACAACACTTGCAAGGTGTTTACCCTTAACTTTTAATTCATCTGCTACTTTTATCGCGTTAGTTATTCCTTGTTCTATACTGTAAGTATCAAACATCGGCGCAATAGCATCAGGAAAAACTCTGGCAGCGGCACGAAATGATTCTAATTCATTTTCAAACGATTTAACATATGCGTGATTCGCATTAAACGCAGAAGCAGTGGCTCTTAATCCTAATCTTAACGCAACGGATACATTATTGAAGCCCATATTTTCAAAAAATGTTGAATTTCTCATGGCCCGCCAACCAGCGTCAATTCCTTGTGCTCGCACAAAACCGATACTACACTTTATATTTTTAGCGGCAAGATAAACTCTAGCTAACTTTGTGAGAAGAAGTGAATCAATATTTGCCAAAGCAATAAGTTGGTCTGTAATAAGATGCGCTTCAATGATAGGGGCGGTAATCCTAATTAATGGTGTCCCCGGAAAATGTACAGTTCCCTCGGGAAGGGCGTAAATATCTCCCGAAAATGAAATCTTTTCTAAGTATTTAGCAAATTCTTTTGAAATTCGTTTTGCTTTAAGTAAATGTTTAATTAACGTTTCGTTATA
>CAZAGY010000056.1:0-5326 GCA_964485025.1 uncultured Gammaproteobacteria bacterium | reverse complement strand
AGTCGGCTGGGGTCTAAAATTATGCAAAAAATCAAACAATAAATTATGCATATTCATTAATTTTCTATTGGCATTCCGCGCCAGTGGAAACCCCTGCTTCAAAACCGAAACCGGGAACCAATGACTGGGTGGAAAGTTCTTGAGCACATTCTTCGGGCATCGTTTCAAAACCCAAACAAATCGCTTCTTTGTAATCCTGGGAAGTACGATTGGGGTTAACCACCTGACCGTTGATAATCATGGTTGGCGAACCTTGAACGCCATATTGCTGGTTTAAATCCGCTTCCACATTGAAAAGGGGGTAGGTCCCATTAAGCCAAGTTGTTTTGTCCTCATAGCCGGCGCTAATCTTGTAGTCCTTGTCGGCTTGGGAAACGCAACTGTCTAATTTTGCTTTGTTTGTTTTTACCTCAGTTAAACATTTCTCAAATTCACCGGCTGCGGCAAAACACTTTAAATAAGCGCTGTACTTCTCCGGTTCCTGTTTTTGTATACAATACTGCCTTAAATTTTCGTCGATTTCCTTTTTCTCGTGCATAATGTAGTTAACAAAGTGAATCTTGATATCCGCCTTGTCTTTTAATAAATCCATAACCGGAAATAAAGCTTTCTGGGCTTGGAGGCCATAGGGACAATACGACATTACAAAAAGTCCGACTTCCGGTTTGGCAACTTTAGGCAAATTTTCCAAAGAAGTCTGCTGGTTATTGTTATCCGCCGCGGCCCCTTTCTGCTCTTTGAATTTTTCCACTTCAATAGCGTCGGGAAAAAGTATCTGTCCGTCACTGCTGACATAAGAATCAAATTCGTTTTCGCCGACATTAATGGTGATTTTACAAAGGGAGACTTTTTTATTACAATCGGCCTTAATCAAGGAAGCGGCCGAACCCGGCTGCATAAGATACTGATTAATGAATTCCACTGTTTGTCCGGCTAATTTATCAGCGGAAGGGCCGAATAATTTTAAACCAAAACCTCCGGTTAAAACCGAGACGACAACGATGACAAATAAAACACCGGAAATTATTTGCCAAAGGCTGAATTTACAGCGGCAACATTTTTTTGTGCCTTCTGAATTTTTTACTTCTTCCATAAAAATAAATAAATTACAAATTAACTTTATTTATTATAGTATAATTTTTCAAATATTTTTTGTCAAGAAAATTTAGAGAGTTTTATAAAATATTTTTTCTATCACTTTGGCTGTCTGCAATATCTTGTCTTCCTGAAAATAATTACCGATTAATTGCCCACCGACCGGCAAATCATTGACTTTGCCAATAGGCAGAGAAATTGCCGGCAAACCGGCTAAATTAGCCGAAACCGTATAGACGTCCGCCAAATACATACTTAAAGGATCGTCCAGTTTCTCCCCCAATTTCCATGGCAAAACCGGACTGGTTGGAATTAATAAACAATCGATGTTTTTTTCCTGAAAAACTTTTTCAAAATCTTTTTTAATCAAGGTTCTTACTTTCTGGGCCTGAAGATAATAATCATGGTAATAGCCGGCGGATAAAGTATAAGCGCCGAGCATAATCCTCCGCTTGGCCTCCTCGCCAAAACCAAATGTCCGGGAATTCAAATAAACATCAAGTAAATTACCCTCCTTATTTGAAGAAAAACCGTATTTAATGCCGTCGTAACGGGCCAAATTGGACGAAGCCTCGGCCGGCATAATTATGTAATAACAGGCTAAAGCGAGCGAAGCGTGAGGTAAACTAACTTCTATAAACTCAATGCCCTGATTTTGTAATTTTTTAATTAAATCATCTATAACATCCTTTATTTTCGGGTCAAGACCCTTAATGAAATATTCTCCGGGTAAGCCAATTTTAACCTTGTTAAGCAATCCGTCCTCTTGGCGGATTGCCGCGGAACGGCATTTAACGGGGTCGACGCTGGTGGCGTCCATATTGTCGCGCCCTTCAATGGTTTTTAATAAAATTTCCGTATCGTCAACTGAACGGCTCAAAGGTCCTATCTGGTCCAAGGATGAAGCCATAGCTATTAAGCCGTAACGGGAAACCCGCCCATAAGTCGGCTTTAAGCCAACAACGCCGCAAAATCCGGCCGGCTGGCGGATTGAACCGCCGGTATCAGAACCTAAAGCGCCTAAACACATATTGGCGGCTACGGCCGCGGCTGAACCGCCCGATGAACCACCCGGCACATATTCCAAATTATGGGGATTTTTAGTCGGTCCGAAAGCTGAAGATTCAGTGGAGCTTCCCATGGCAAATTCATCCAGATTGGTTTTACCCAAAAAAACGCTACCGGCCTGTTTTAATTTTTTAATGACCGTGGCGTCATAACCGGCCTGATAATTCTTTAAAATCTTTGAACCGGCAGTGCAAACAACATCCTGAATCAAAATATTATCCTTAACGGCTAAAGGAATGCCAGTAAGCCAATTGTCCACGCCTCGGACCATAATTTTCTTGTCGATTTCTTTGGCCTGTTCCAAGGCCGATTTTTCCAAAACCGTAACAAAGGCATTGATTTTTTTATCTTTGTCTTTTATTACTTTTAAACAGGCTTTGGTCAATTCCTGAGAAGAAAATTCTTTCTTTTTCAAACCCTGATGAGCCTGAATAATTGTCAATTCATTTAAATTCATCTTAAATATTTTTAACATTCCTTTTTGGGGACCCGGTCCCCAAAAGTCCCAAAGACTCAAAAATTCTTAATTATTAAATATTTTTTTCGTTTTTATCAATCCCTTCTCCTGCTCCGGAGACTGGTGAATTAATCTTTTGGTTTGTTCGCTGTTTCTCTGTTTGGGTTCGTCTAAACGAAAAACATTTTTCAGGCCGGTTGAAGAAAAAGGCTGAACGTTTTCGGCCGGTATTTTCTTTAACTGGCTGACATAATCTAAAATTTCACCGAGTTGTTTTCGGTATTTTTCAATTTCTTTTTCCGTTAAGCGCAGGCGGACCAATTTGGCAATGTGTTCCACCTCTTCTTTACTAATCGCCATAAATAAATAATAAAAATTTTAGGGACTTTTTTGGGGACCGGGTCCCCAAAGGATTTGGGGACCCGGTCCCCAAATCTCCAAATCTTAATTATTTGAGCATAGGGAGAAGTTCTTTCTCCCGGATAATTTTTATCCCAAGCTGCTTCGCTTTGTCATATTTGGAACCGGGATTTTCTCCGCAGACAACAAAATTCGTTTTTGAACTGACGGTATTCAAAACCTTGCCGCCGAGAGCCTGAATCATTTCTTTAGCCTTTTCCCGCGACATTGACTTTAAAACGCCGGTTAAAACAAAATTTTTTCCTTTTAACGTTTGTTTTATTTCCGGCAGACTATAGGCCTTTATCCTGACCCCGTATTTATTTATCTTTTCCAAAAGTTTTTGATTTTTTTTATCATTGAACCAATTAACAATACTTTGGCCGGCGATAGGTCCGATTTCCGGTATGGCTATAAGTTCTTCTTCTTTGGCTTGAGTCAATTTTTCAAATCGGCCAAAATGCCCGGCTAAATCAATGGCCATCTGCTCCCCGATATGACGAATGCCCAAGGCTTGGATAAAATGCGGCAGTTCTATCTCCTTGCTTTTAGTAATGGCCTTGATTAAATTATCGGCTGATTTTTCGGCAAATCTCTCCAGAGGTTCCAAATCGCCACGGGTGAGAGTAAAAATATCCGCTCCGTCTCTGATTAATCCCTGTTCCATTAATTGTTTGACTATTTTTATTCCCAAACCTTCTATGTCAAATCCTTTTTTGGAAACGAAATAACTGATTTTTCTCTGCTGGCTGGCGAAACAACTCCGGTTCAAACAATAATAAGCGACCTCCCCGTCTTTCCTTTTTACCAAACCGTTGCAAATCGGGCACTTCAAAGGCATTTTGAATTTTAATTCCTTACCAGCCCTTAAATTTTTCAAAACTTTGACCACGGCCGGAATAACATCGCCGGCTTTCTCTATAATCACCGTGTCTCCGACTCGCGCGTCCAAACGCTCTATTTCATCCTCGTTGTGTAAAGTGGCCCGGGAAATCGTACTACCCATCAACTGAATCGGCTTTAGTTTGGCTACCGGAGTCAAAGCTCCAGTCCGGCCGACTTGAATGATAATATCTTCTATTGTTGTGGTGACCTGCTCTCCGGGGAATTTATAGGCGCGCATCCAACGGGGCGACTTGCCGATATAAGACAAGTTTTTCTGTAAATCAATATTATTCAGAACCACTACGACGCCGTCATAATCAAACTGATTTCCCGGCCTTTTCTTCCACCAATAAGAATAATATTCCTGAACCTGTTTTAAATCAGAACAAAACCCGGTGTCTGAATCTGTTTTAAATCCCAATTGTTTTAAAATCTCATGGGTTTCCTGATGGGTGGTTTGTCCCAAATCAGTAATAATTTCAAAAATATAACAATCAAGGGAACGGCTGGCTGTAACTTTGGGGTCAAGTTGGCGAATTGAACCGGCGGCTATATTCCGGGGATTGGCATAAAGTGACAAATTCTGTTTTTCCCGGTTCTGATTAAGTTTTTGAAAAATTTTTTTCTGTAAAAAAATTTCTCCTCTGACGACGATATCAACGTCTTTTTCCAAATGCAAAGGAATGGCTTCAATGGTTTTAATATTTTGAGTGACATCTTCCCCGATCAGACCGTTACCGCGAGTGGCGGCGTTGAATAAGATTCCCTTTTTATAGGTTAAGACAATGTCAACGCCGTCAATTTTGCGCTCACAAAAATAAGCAAATTTTGGAAAAGAACCAACCTGTTTGGAAAGATAATCTTTCATGTAATCCTCCCAATCATTTAATTCCTGAAAATTAAAAATATCCTCGATGGAAAGCATTGATTCGGGGTGCCTGACTTTGATAAATTTTTTCAAAGGGTCTCCGCCAATTCTTTGCGTAGGAGAATCAGGGGTAATAAATTCCGGACAATCTTGTTCTAAAACATATAACTCATGTTTCAGTGAGTCTAATGCCGATTCGGAAATCTCCTGCCTGTCTAAAACATGATACAGATAGCGATGATAATTTATCTCTTTTTTTAATTTTTCAATTCTCTTTTTTGCTTCTGGTTTTGTCGTATTCATACCAATTCATTATAACATTGGGTTGGGAACATTTGAATATTAGCTTATGAATTTAGGGTGGATTTGGAAGGTCGAATCCTCCAAGACTTTTCCATTTTTTATTCTTCTTCTTCTTCGGTCGGCGGAAAACAAATTGTCCGGCCGGATAAAGGCGTGTCCGGTCCGGGATTTGACTCTCCTTGTTCGCTGACCACCGTGAACACATAATAATAATCAATAAAGGGAATTATCCTTGAATCAACGGCGCAGCA
>CAZAGY010000055.1:0-5403 GCA_964485025.1 uncultured Gammaproteobacteria bacterium | reverse complement strand
CGTTTATCGGCATTGGACCAGTATATTTTAATTTCTAATTCAGATTCACATTCTTTAAAAAATATCGGCCGTGAAGCAAATGTTTTTGAAATGGAGGAGGACAAAATTTCTTACAAAGAATTGATCAGGATTTTGAAAGAAAAGGATATTAAAAAATTTCTTTATACCATTGAATTTTTTCAACAGGAAGGGAAATATCATTTTGACGGACACAGAGAATGCAAAACGTTTTTTGCCCCCGGAGAAACAATAAAGAGAAACAATATATGTCCCGTTTGTAAGAGACCGTTAACTCTGGGCGTAAGTTACAGGATTGAACAGTTGGCAGACAGAGAAGTAGGATATATTCCTAAAAATAAACCGGGTTATAAAAGATTGATAGAATTAGACAAAATAATAGCTCAATCTTTGGGGATTAAAAGCAGAGAATCAAAAAAGGTAATGAATATCTATCATCAAATGATTAATAAATTAGGAGGAGAAATAGATATTCTCACAGACTACCCCTTAAAAGAAATGGAAAATAAAGGCATCGACGGAAAGATCATAGAGGGTATAAAATTAGTCAGGGAGGAAAAATTATTTATTAATCCCGGTTACGATGGTGTTTATGGCGAAATCGGAATTTTTAAAAAACCAAATGAATTTAACCTTCAAACAAATAAAACACGGAGAGGACAAAAAAGCTTGTTCAATTAAAAGAATTAATTGAATATTTATTAATTCCAACCTAAAATAATATATATGAAAAGAATATACCTGGATTACGCAGCCACTACCCCGGCTGATCCGAGAGTTATTAAAGCAATGAAGCCGTATTTTTTTAAAATTTATGGTAACGCCTCTAGTCTACATGAAATGGGGCAGAAATCGCGACGGGCCATGGATCAAGCCAGAGAAAAAATCGCCGAATTTATAAATACTCAGCCAGAGGAAATTATTTTTACCGCCGGAGGAACGGAAGCGGATAATATGGCCATAAAAGGAACATTTTATGCCGTCAAAATACCCCATAAGCATATCATTACTTCTAAGATAGAGCATCATGCCGTTCTGGAAACATGTCGTTTTCTGGAAAAACAAGGAGTTGAGGTTACCTATTTACCCGTTGATAAATATGGATTAATCAGCACAATAAAATTACAACAAGCCATCAAAGACGAAACCATTCTTATTTCTATAATGCACGCCAACAACGAGATAGGGACGATTCAACCCATTAAAGAAATCAGTGAAATTATTCAAGCCGAGAGAGAAAGAAGAATTGAAAATAGAATCAACATTCCTGTATATTTTCATACGGACGCCGTTCAGACCTTTGGCCATCTGCCTATTGATGTCAATCAGTTAGGCGTCGATATGCTTTCGGCTTCATCACACAAGCTCTACGGGCCGAAAGGGGTCGGCGCGCTTTACATTAAAAAGGGTATTAAAATAGAACCATTAATTCATGGTGGCGAACACGAAAAGGGCAGAAGAGCTTCTACGGAAAACATACCCGGTATCATCGGTTTCGCCAAAGCAGTAGATTTGGCGAAAAAGGAATTAAAAAAGGAAGAGGAAAGATTAATACAGTTAAGGGATTATTTGATAAATAAAATATTAGATAACATAAAGGGGTCTCAATTGAACGGCCATCCTAAAATGCGTTTACCAAATAATGTAAATGTTAGCATCAGAGGAATTGAAGGAGAAGGAATGTTGATTGAATTGGATCATTTTGGTATTGCCTGTTCTACCGGTTCGGCCTGTTCATCGGCCACATTAGAACCATCTCACGTTCTTTCAGCCATTGGCTTAGGTCCGGAGCTCGGACATTCCTCTTTAAGATTCACCCTTGGCCGTTGGACAAAAAAAAGAGACATCGATTATACCATTAGAAAATTAATTCCCGTGGTTAAGAGGTTAAGAAATATTTCACCCCTAAAGGTCGTAGCAATATAAAAATATTAAGATATAAAAATAAAAAGACACGAGAGTACAAAAACGAATAATGTTAATTGTTTTTACGTTCTGGTGTTTTAATGATAAATGAGTTTATATGGGATGTTTTGACGAAAACAGCCAAATAATGGACCACTTTCTCCACCCCCGCAATGTGGGAAAAATCGACAATCCCGACGGCCTGGGGAAAATCGGCAATCCGGTTTGCGGAGATATAATGGAATTCTATATTAAAGTTAAAGATAATATAATTACTGATGCCAAATTTCAAACCTATGGTTGCGCCGCCGCCATTGCCTCAACTTCCAGTTTAACTGAATTGGTCATAGGAAAAGACATTAAAGAAGTCTTAAAAATTTCCAATCAGAAAATAAAAGAAGTTTTAGGCGAAATGCCGCAGCATAAATATCATTGCACGGTTTTGGCCGAGCAGGCCTTAAAAGCGGCTATCGATGATTTTCAAAAGAAAAATGGCGAAAAAAAATAAACCCTGTTCCAAACGGGATAAAAAAATCGTGGCGGTTGGGATGAGTGGAGGAATCGATTCAACTGTCGCGGCTTTTTTATTATCAAAAAAATATCAAATTTTCGGTTTGACAATGCGGTTGGGAAAATTTGGGGAGCAAGCAATAGAAAAAGCAAAAAAAGCGTGTAAAAAATTAAAAATTCCCCATTATATCGTCAACCTGGAAAAAAAATTTACCAAAGAAATTATCCGGCCGTTTTGTTGCGAGTATTTAAACGGAAAGACTCCCAATCCCTGCGTTCGGTGCAATGAAAAAATAAAATTCGGTTTACTGTTAAAAGAAGCGAAAAAATTCGGCGCCGATTATTTGGTTACCGGACATTACGCCCGCCTGAAACGGCGGGAAAATCCAAATTCTAAATCCAAAATTATTTATCAATTGCTGAAAGCCAGAGATAAAACCCGAGATCAGTCGTATTTTTTGTACCGCTTAAACCAAAATCAATTAAAACAAGTTATTTTCCCTTTAGGAGATTTAACCAAAAATGAAGTTAAAAAAATCGCGGCAAAAAACGGTTTAACGAACAGAAAACAAAAAGAATCGCGGGAGATTTGTTTTATTCCCGATAGCGATTATCGCCAATTTTTAAAAAAGTATAGTCAACAAAAAATAAAAATCGGCCCGGTTAAAGATTTAAAAGGCAATATCTTAGGCAAACATCAAGGCATCAGCCATTATACGGTTGGCCAGAGGAAAAATTTGAATATCAGCGGATTAAAAGAACCATATTATGTTCTGAAAATCGACGCTAAAAGAAATGTTATTATCGTTGGCCCTAAAAAATTTTCTTATTCAAAAAAAGTTAAGATTAAAAATGTAAACTGGATTATTCAACCCAAAATGATTAAAAAGAAAATAATTGAGGCTAAAATCAGGTACGGTACTCCGCCGGCCAAATGCAGGATTTTTTTAAAAAACAAAATTGCAGTTTTAAATTTTATCAAACCGCAGTTCGCGGTTACCCCCGGCCAGTCAGCGGTCTTTTATGATAAAGAAGAAGTTTTAGGCGGAGGGACTATAGAAGAATAAAAAATATCTGGAAAACATTTTTTAAACATGAAAAACCCTCTCTTGTCTGAGAGGGTTTTTTCCGGCATCGAGCGATACGCGATTTTTTGATTGAGCTAAGCGCTCGACACGGTGCCGCCTTTAGTGCTGACCATCGCACGGGAAGAGAAGAGAACAGGGTGGGAAGGGAAATTCAAATTCAGCACAAGCATGGTGCCTCCTTTTTTTGCCGATCTGTTTTTGATTTCATTGCCAAATACTCTTTGATTATAATCTTTAATTTATTTTTTAAAAGCGGTTAATAGTGGATAACCTTATTTTGGGAGAAAGTGACCTCAGATTTTGCATTTAAAAATTTTTTATCTACGCCATGAAATGATTCTTCTGGCTCAAATTATCACTCCTCTATTTAATTTTGATTATAAAGGAAAAACGGGCAAATTTTTTGCCCGTTTTTTGGATCAATGATCGATCTCGCATTAATTCGTTATTGTTTTAAAACGAACGAATTTGATCTTGTTTCCTTCCAGCATACACCGGAAAAAGCAGCGTTCATCCACCCTTTCTTTAAGGATAAGAGTGAAATTCGTGCCTTCCCTTACCGCGGTCAACTCGTTTTGCCGGCGGGAGATCCAGCGTACTTCCCCGATATTTTTTCCGGAATAAAAGCTGACTTTTATTCCGTTAATCGTCTTTGTCTCGTCCGGTTCGACAGAACCGGATTTGGGGAAAACGCAGTGGCATGTCCGTCGGTTCTTTGAGGCGGGGATGACGATAGCTCTAATCCCCCTCCTCAAGGAAGGTAAGGCGACGACCTTTTTGGAAAAATCACTGAGTTGTTTAAGAGTGCATGTGCCGGTGAACCATTGTTCCATTTTTTACTCCTTTCTGTTTTTATTTTTTCTCCTTTTGCTTTCGGCATAAATGACGCGAGAATATAAAAATTCTCCGCATTATTTTGCCGAGACCTTTTTTATTATTATTTTTCTTTTTCTATATCAAAATTGTCTCAGTAAAATAATGCGGCTGAGCCGGATAAAAACCAGTTAAAATTTCGAGACAATTTTATCATGTTAATAGTATAACAAAACCGTAAATAAAGGTCAAGTAGATAATTTAATATGGTGCCCCTGAGAGGAGTCGAACCTCCAAGGCCTTATGGCCAACAGGTCCTAAGCCTGTCGTGTATACCATTCCACCACAGGGGCGACAAATAAATTTTATCATTTTCCCGCGTTTTATCAAGTTATAACAAAGTTCAAGACCCCGTTTAGAAACATCGGGGTCTTAAATTTTTGAAAAATTTTTACCGCAAACGTAGGCCAATTCTTGCATTATGCGGTTGGTAGTTTCAGTTAAAATTTCCGGATCCCGGTCGATTTTTTTCTGGTCAATCTTTACAGAACAGAACGGCTGACCAAAAACCACAAATTTTTTCCTAAAAAGTCCGGTAATTTGCCCCAGCCAAGCCGTGGCCGGGCCAAAACAACCGACTGGAACGATTTTTTTGCCCGACAAAAGCGCCAGGACCGCCGCACCCTTCTTGCCCGGAGCCAATGTCCGAGTGGCATTTCTTCTGCCTTCGGGAAAAATTACCACCACATTTTCTTTTTGCAGGGCAATCAGCGCCTTTTTCAATCCTGGTCGATTGGCCGTCAAATATCCGACCTTTTCTCCAAAGATGTTGAACATGGCGGATATTAAAGTGTATCTAAGCCACTGCTTTTTTAACTTCAGCGAGCCGATAAAATACACTTTTTTTGGCCAGAAGCGACGGAAAACGAATTTTTTCAGCGCTACTAACAGAATCAGAGGGTCATGCGAACTCTGGTGATTGGCCGCCAGGATAAAACCCCCTTTTTCCGGGAAATTTTCCAAACCCCTAATTTTAGACATGTCTGTCTGGGGCCGGAAAAGCCAGTAA
>CAZAGY010000054.1:0-5519 GCA_964485025.1 uncultured Gammaproteobacteria bacterium | reverse complement strand
GTCCAACCTAAAAAATTATTTCTTAAATGGCCAAGATGCTGGGGCTTATTAGTATTAGGAGCTGAATACTCAATTAGAATATTTTTTTTATTAAATGACTGGCTGTAACCGAATTCATTTTTTTTATCCAAAATCTCCTGACAAACGGCCTTAAACCAAATTTCTTTTTCCAAAAAAACATTGAAATAAGGGCCAATGGCTTCGAATTTATCAATAAAATCCATTAAAAGAATCTTTTTACCGAACCTTTCTGTTAAATCCTTGGCTATTCTTTCCGGCGATTTTTTTAACATCTTGGCAACCTCAAAACATCCTAAACTTAAATCACCCATCTCTGATTGGGGCGGAGGCTCTATCTTAAACTCAAATCCATCTGGCAATTCCGGTAATGCCTGCCTTAATAAATTATCAATACTCTTTTTTATGTTTTCTATATTCATCCCGTTAGAAATAGGAAACTTCTGTTTCCGTAAATTAATTTGTAGTACATTTATATGATTGACCTTTTTATTTTCTACTCCGTCGGAGATTTAGAAAGGCTTTAATCTCTAACGGGATTCACTCCGTTTAGAAAGTTATAATTGTCGTTCATAATACACCTATAATGTTGGAGTTTATGAAGCGAGCTTTTTAATGGGATTCATTTTAAATTTTTTTGCCGATGTGTTTAGCCATTTCAATATAACGACAGGCGTAACCGTATTCGTTGTCGTACCAAGCAACGATTTTAGCTAGCTTGCCCTTAATTTTCGTCAAAGAAAGGTCAATAACGGCAGAATGCGAATTACCGATAAAATCGGAAGAAACTAACGGTTCTTCCGTGATGTCTAAAATGCCTTTCAATTCTTTTTTGGCCACTTCCTTGAATTTATCGTTTATTTCTTTCTCGTCAACATTTTTTTTCAAAAGGCAAACAAAATCGATAAGGGAAACGACTGAAACGGGCACGCGAATAGCCAAGCCCTCAAGTCTGCCTTTTAGTTCTGGAATGACATCTACTACTGATTTAGTCGCTCCGGTGGTGGTGGGAATGATGTTCTCTCCGGCAGTTCTCGCCCGCCGTAAATCATTATGAGGAGCATCAAGTAACCTTTGGTCATTGGTATAAGCGTGGGTAGTGGTCATCATTCCCTGTTCAATGCCAAAATTATCGTTTAAAACCTTAACAATCGGTGCTAAACAATTTGTCGTACAAGAACCATTGGAAATAATCAAATCTTTTTTTAAATCAATTTTTTTCTGATTAACGCCAAGAATAAAAGTGGGAATTTTTTGGTCTTTCGGTGGAGCTGAAATTATCACTCTCTTGGCTCCGGCCTTTAAATGCTGTTCGGCCGTTTGTTTGTCTAAAAAATGGCCACTAGATTCTAAGACTATATCAACATTTAATCTTTTCCATGGCAAATTGTTTGGATTTACTTCGTTAAAAACAAGAATTTTCCTGTTATCAACTAGCAGATGTCCTTCTTCGGCTTTTATCAAATGCTTATACCGGCCATAAACTGAATCATATTTTAAAAGATGAGCTAAAGCTTGCGGTTCGGCTAAATCATTGACTGCCACTATCTCCAATTCCGGAGATTCAAAAGCTAAGCGAAAACTCGACCGACCTATTCTCCCAAACCCGTTAATGGCTATTTTAATAGGCATAAAAAAATAATTAATAAATTATCTATTTTTTATTGATTTAAAAATTCAACTATTTTTTGTCCAAAAATGGAAGCGGCTGAAGGACCGTTGGCTGTAATTATATTTCCGTCGATTACTACATCCTGATCCAGGTATTCAGCTCCGTTTTCCGTCAAAAATTTAATGGGTGATCGGTCAATTGAACTTGACCAGACGGTTGCCTTTTTTCCTTTTAGAACTCCGGCTTCGGCCAGAATTTCCGGAGCAATACAAATCGCCCCTAAAAGCTTTTTTTGTTCCACGATTTGCCTGATTAACTGATGAATAACCGGATTGTCAACGTATTCTAATGCCCCCGGTCCGCCAATAAGGATTAAAGCGTCAAAATCTTCCGGATTTATTTCTTCAATAATTTTGTCAACTTTGACTTTTTCCCCTGATTTACCCCGAGCTTCGCTTTTAATTGAACTGGCAATAATTGTTTCTATTCCGGCTTGAGTCAGGGCTTTTCTGGTTTCTGAATACTCAAAATCCTGAAAACCCTGGCCGGCAATAATTAAAACTGCCTTTTTTGTGAAAATAATTTCTTCGGGCATATTTGATTTTTTTATGCAGCCGGAGATGCCGGCCGTCATTGGAATAAACATCAAAATAATTAATATTTTTTTTACCCCGTTAGACATTTATTTAATCATTAACAAATGTGTTATTTATTGTTACTCCATTTATAACGGTAATAATGTCTAATGGAGTGGATGTTATTCAATTTCGCTCAAGAGTACCTCAACTCTTGTTTTTTCTTTTTCGTCGCCTATTTCAATAATCACGGTCTGTTTTAAAATATGCCAATCAATCACCCGCCCTTTTCCTTTTTTAGTTTTTATTATTTCCCCTATCGCCGGCAAAGTTTCTTTTAACTTTTTATACATTTCGTTTTCAAATGATAAACAGCATTTAAGCCGACCACAAACTCCTGACAAACGTTCGGGACCGCGTTGTGAAAGTTGCTGATCAAACATCATTTCGGTCGTCACGTGTCCGAGATTTTTTAAAAAAGAAAAGCAACAAAGCGAACGACCGCAGGGCCCGATATCCCCCATTAATCCTGTTTCCTGGCGCGCTCCCACTTGATGCATTCTGACTGATTTATGAAATTCTTGAACCAGGTCTTTAACTAGATCACGAAAATCTATCCTGGCAGGCGCAGTAAAAGCAAAAATTATCTTACTACCGTCAAAACTAAAAAGAGCGTCAATAATTTTCATTGACAACTTCCTATTTTTAATAAAATTTTCGCACTTTTTAATGGTTTCTTTTTTGTATCTGTTTTTTTCTTTTAATTTTGCTGTGTCGTCTGGTTCACATTTTCTTAAGATAAAATTATTCTCCTCAGCCTGTGACCCTTGCTCCTCTCTTGATTCTTCCTCTATTTTCACTATTTTTCCCAAATCAGTGCCTAAATCCGTTTTAATAATCACCTGCTCACCGACCTGAAAAAGGCCATTTTTAATCATCTCTCCGCCCCTTAACTGAGTAATACGACAAGGATTATCCCAGGGAGCCAATTGAACAAAAATAACAACCATAAGTTAATGGTTTAAATTTCAAATCTAATAAATTTTCTAATTTGGATATTCTCGCCCAATTTAACAATCTTTCCTTTTACTAAATCATTGATTATTAACTTTTCATCTTTAATAAATAATTGTTCTTCAAGGCAGGTTTGGGCGTAAAACTTCCGTAATTTTCCTTCTATTATTTTTTCTGTCATTTGGGCCGGTTTATCCTTAGGTAAACCTTCATTAGCAATTTCCCTTTCTTTTTCTAAGACTTCGCAAGGGATATCCTCTGGTCTGATCCATTGGGGATTAGTCGCAGCCACTTGCATAGCCAAATCATGAGCTAATTCTTTAAATTCTTTATTGCGAGCGACAAAATCAGTTTCACAAACCAATTCAACTAAAACACCTATTTTATTATTTGAGTGAATATATGCTTCCACCACGCCTTCTTTTACTTCCCTGTCCAATTTTTTATCAACTATTTTCTGTCCCCTCTTCCTTAAAATTTCCATGGCTTTAACTAAATCATTTTTTGCTTCATTAATAGCCTTTTGACATTCAAGGATGCCGGCACCGGTTGCCTGCCTTAAATCTTTAATAATTTTTGAATCACTCATATTATTCTTTATTTTTATTTTTTTCTTCTTTCGTTTCCTCTTTCTCTTCTAAATGGGCTTGACCTAATTTAACCGCCTCGGTAACCAGGTTAGTAATTAAATCAATTGATTTAACGGCATCGTCATTGGACGGAATTGGCCAATCAACCAATTCGGGGTTGGCGTTAGTGTCAACCATGGCAATTACAGGAATCTTGCATTTTTTAGTTTCGCGAATCGCTGTCTTTTCTTTTTGCAAATCAACCAAATAAATGATATCTGGCTTTCTTTTTAAGGATTTCATTCCGCCAACCATTGTTTCTAACCTTTTCATTTCCCTTTCCTTTATTAGCCTCTCTTTTTTGGAATATTTTTCCCAGTCGCCTTTTTCTTTTTCTTCTATCATTTTGTTTAATTTTTCTATTAGACTCAAGATGGTGGAAAAATTGGTCAGAGTTCCACCCAACCAGCGTTCAATTACATAAGGAGCTCCTATTTCCTGGCTGTATTTCTTAATTATGTCTTTGGCTGAAGGTTTAGTACCGACATACAAAACGATTTTATTTTGGCTCATAGCTTCAGTTAAGAATTTAATGGCGGCCTCAAGTTTCTCAATGGTCTTATCTAAATCGATGATATGAACCGTATTTTTGATTCCGTAAATATAGGGTTCCATTTTGGGTGATCGCTTAGTAGTGCGGTGACCTATATGCACTCCTGCTTGAGCTAATTCAAGGGATGAGGGAATTTTTACTTTATTTACTTTTTCTTGTTTATCCATATAAACTTGTTTAAATTAAATTTTAATTTATTTTGACACTAAAAATAGTGTAACATAATATAATAAAAAGTAAACCCTGTTATAAGCTCAGCAAAGCCTCACTTTTAAAAAAATCATCAGGCGAAGCCGCCTAACGGCTTAACCCTCTTTATATCACGGAATTTAATTAAAACTTAACAGGGTCAGCCTGATCTTGTCAAATTTTTAGTTTTTTACTATAATGTATTTACTTTAATTTTTAAATCTTTGTCTTATGGCGAAAAAAGATATTCACCCAAAATACAATCCGAAAGCAAAAATCAAATGCGCTTGTGGCGCAGAATTTAATATCGGCTCAACCCAGGGAAATATGGAAGTGGAAATTTGTTCGAGTTGCCACCCCCTTTACACCGGTAAACAAAAATTCATTGACACGGCTGGCCGGCTGGAAAGATATGAAAAAATGCTGGCTAAATCCAAGATTTTGAAAGAAAACATTAAGGTGAAAAATAAAAAAGAAAAAATAAAAAAGAAAAAATAATTTTTTCCGTTATGCTTAGTCAGGCCGACCAATTTAAAGAACAAATTAAAAATCTTGAGGACCAATTACAGGATCCGTCCGTTTACAATGACTCTCATAAGTTAAAAGATGTCTCCCGAAAACATAACCAACTTAAAGACCTGATGAGGGATTTTCGTCAGCTTGGAGAAATCAACAAAAGAATATTTGATACTCAAAAACTTCTCAACCAAGAAACTAATTCTGAAATGCTGGAAATGATAGAAAACGAAACGCAAAATCTCAAAAAGGAAAAAAACGCTCTGGAAAAAAAAATTAAAGAGCAAGCCGAACCGTCGAATAAAATTGAAAAAAGAAATGTCATCGTAGAAATCAGGGCCGGAACCGGAGGCGACGAGGCAACGCTCTTCGCCACTGACCTTTTCAGAATGTATTCTCGTTTCGCGGAAAAA
>CAZAGY010000053.1:0-5700 GCA_964485025.1 uncultured Gammaproteobacteria bacterium | reverse complement strand
AATTATCGACCGGACAAAGCCCTAAAAAAGCCTTATAATACCTCATATTACTGGGGACTTAACCCGAATTCCCGCCCGACTATTTTTTATCGGACAGACCCATTTAGCCGGAACAGGGCGACCCGAGTGGTTTGAGTCCCGAAAAGGGTACCTGGCACCTTTTACTGGACCACATCTTATTGGATAAATATGATTGCAAAAAAGGTATCCGACACCTTTTACGTACCTAAGGGCCACGGGGGTCCATAGTTTTACATTAAAAAGAATTACATAATTAATGATATAAAAAAAATAATTTAAATCAAACAACATGTTTTGTTCAAATTGTTATCCTCGAATTGAAAAAGCAGTCGTTTTTGTTATAGCGAAAATTACTAAGGCCTTGAACATATCTCCGGACGAACTGATTAAACTATGAAACCGCCATTTTTGAAAGCAATTGATTTTTCCGAAGAAGATTTTAACAATAGTAATCTTCTATTGGAATTAAGAATACATATAGTTGAGGAATGTAATCTTAAGTGTGTTTATTGCTTGAGCAACGCCCCTTTCGTTAGTGATAAAAATGAAAGTAACAAAACAAAACTATCTTTAGACGAAATAAAAAACAACATAAAGCAGGCAAAAGATTTAGGAATAAAAGTTGTGAGCATAACCGGGAGCGGAGAACCTTTATTGTATAAAAAGCTGAAAGAACTGATTGAATTTATTGAAAGCCTAAATCTAAGAGTGGTTTTATTTACAAATGGCTTGCTTTTAAACAAAGAATTAGCAGGGTGGCTGAATAAAAAAGATGTAAATTTAATGGTGAAGCTCAATTCTCTTAATCCCAAAATAAACGATAAATTAGTTGGACTGAAGGGAGCGCAAAAAATTTTCATAGAAAAAATAAAAATGTTGGTTGAGACGGGATTTGTAAAAGATAAAAGATTGGCTTTAAACTGCATTATTTGCGAAGAAAATTATGAAGAGATACCCGAATTGTTTGTTTTTTGCAGAAAAAATGGAATTATCCCTTGGATTGAAATGGTGACTATTACTGGACGGGCAAAGGAAGATATGAAATTGCCGAAAGAAAAAATAGAAAGTTTGTATAAAAAGTTATCAGAAATTGATAAAAAACAATTTGGGTATGAATGGATTCCCGACTCTCCAATTGTTGGAGCCGACCGAAGGCGGTATAAATTCGTGGCTCAAATAGATATTTTCGGGAATGTTTATCATACTGACTCAAATATTACCGATGAAACAGGAAATATCAGAAATAAAAGCTTATATGATTTAATTACTTCCGAAAAATTTATTAAATTGCGAAACCGAGATAAACATAGCCGAAATTTTTTAGAAAAAGAGAACAGCGAACTGGCCGAAAACATTTATAAAATTTTGACAAATAAAAAATTTAGAGCGGGAGCGTTGCCGCCCGAAGACATAAAAAGGTTAGTTTTAGAAAAAATTGAGAGAAAAATTTCTGAGAATTTACCTATTAAACTCTTTCAATTTTGGGGCGGGTGTAAAAATCCGAATTTACCAACAGATCGTGCCGAATTATGCGAGGAAGCAACTCTAGAAAGTTTACAAAAAATTAGCGATGAAATTGTGAAAATTTATAGCCCGGGTTTGAAAATTTTTATTTCGCCAGGCGATGAAAGAGTTCAGAATGTAAACAAAATCCCAAAAGAAAAAACTGAAAGTTATATCAAAACATTAACAATAATTACCGATAAATATAGTGGATTGTTTTCGGTAATTCCTGTATCAACATTATATGAAAAATATTCAGTTGATTTTAAAAAACATTTATCAGAAGCGAGGGAAAATATTGAAAAAGATATTTATAATCAGTCGGATTTTGAAAAATTGATTTTTAATGCCAGAAAAAATGTTTTTGGAAAAGATTTAGAATCCAATGATGAAATACTAGAAAGAAGTAAAAAAGCCGCAAGAGACTATATTATTTATAGAGTTGCGGAAGAGGAAGCAAAAATTTTTAGAGAGTTTGACGATTGCATAAGATCATTTTTTATTAAATATATTCCTTTTTACAAAAGATATATAAAAAATATAAGCGAAACAAAACCAAGACTGGATTGTTCACTGGTGTTTTACACTGGAAGAAAAGGAAACATAACACAACCTTGGCAGGCAACGGGAAAAAAAGAAGGAGACGAAATTTTATTTTTGAGCCAAGATAGGTTAAAATCAGAAAAGGACCAAACTAGGAATTAGGCGGCGCGTCAGTTTTACTGCCAAGAAATTTGGCGGTGGCGGAAAAGCGAGAGCGGGCAAAAATTCCCTGCCTACCGGCAGGCAGGCTTTCCCAAATTCCCTTCCTTTTTACTCGCACGAGCGTTCGGATTTCAGAATCCACAGTTCGGATTTTCGTCAAAAAAAGTTCGGATTTCAACCAAAAGGCACCGCTACGACTATTTTTTATCGTGCAGACCCGAATGCCTCGTTTTTACGACTATTTTCAGTTCGAATACCACCTGCCTCAAAAAGCAGGCATGAGAACAAAGTATCGGAGTGACCCACGTGGTTCTAATCGCTTAAACCCCGTCACGACAATTTAGTATCGGATAACCCGTATGTTATCATAAAATTATGTATCCTATTTCAGACAAAAAATTGAACAAGGAAAATAGTAAAGCAGTTTATTTTTTTACTCCTGCATATCACCCGTTAGATAATTTTTCCGCCCACGCAATTTTTGTATGGGGAATTAGTTTTCCAACTGCCGAACACGCGTTCCAGTGGAAGAAATTCGCTGACAGCAGACCGGATATTGCAGAAAAAATATTAAATGCCAAAAGCCCTCATTTGGTTAAGGAAATATCCGATACACATAAGGCAGAACAACCCATAAATTGGTTTGAGAAAAAAGTGCAGATAATGGAAGTGATATTGAGAGCAAAAACGGAGCAACACAAGGATGTGCGCGAGATACTCAAAAAAACTGGCAAACGAACCATCATTGAGAATTCTCCCGCCGATACCTTTTGGGGAATCGGTCTTAATGGAAAAGGTGAAAACATGATTGGTAAGATTTGGATGAAAATTCGTAAAGATCTAAATTTAGTGTAAATTGACCCATGTGTCTCAATCAGCTATCGGACAAGACCCTTGAAATCCTTACACT
The DNA here is from genome assembly GCA_964485025.1 of uncultured Gammaproteobacteria bacterium. Taxonomy (GTDB): domain Bacteria; phylum Patescibacteriota; class Patescibacteriia; order UBA2591; family UBA6264; genus JAQTOB01. The sequence goes on along the minus strand of CAZAGY010000053.1, from coordinate 2,561 downwards.
GACTGTAATTGGGGACACCCAACCCGATTGTTCCGCCAGTTGGTAAACGCTTTTATTGAAGCCATTATTTGATGGGTAAAACTTAGGATTAAATTTTCTCTCTCTAAGAGAGAGAAACAAGATAAATATAGAAAACTTTGAATCACAAAAATTTAGAGATAAGCTCGCAAAAGATATAAAAGGAACCCCAAAAGAAGGGCGTAAAGGAACTTTGGAAAAGGCGAAAGAGACTCTAGAATATTGGCAGGCCCGAACTGAGAAAATCAAAGAACGACAAGACGAAGAAGAAGTTGATGATGGTTTTGGTGTTTTGATAAAAAAGAAAACCCTCTATCATGGTGCCGGAATAAGTGGAATAAGAAAGTTTAATAAAGCAGAAGAAGATACTGTTGGAAGTGGAATCTATTTTACCTCTGAGGCGAAAGACGCAATTGGTTATGCGAGAATTCGTTCGGAAAGAGAACGCAATCCACGGAGAGCAGACGGATTACCTGTGATTGAGGATGCTGTTCCTGTAATTTATGAATCATCGGTTGAAGATATAAAATTATGTGATTTAAGAAAGGATGAAAATGTAAAAAAAGTTTTAGATGGTTTTAAAAAAATTTTAAAAGAAGAGTTTAAAAAACCTGATTTAAAATGGTTTGTGCGGGGAGGTTTAGAGCGAGCAATAGAAACAATAGACAACGGAAAAATCGGAGCGGGTAATTTGAAAGCAGTTGTCCATGGCGATGGTAAAATATTTAGCAATTATATAAAGTCATTAGGATATGAAGGGTTAATCACTTTTGAGGGAGGAGAGTGTGATATTGGGAATCATGATACATATTTGATTTTCGACCCAGAAAAGGTAAAAATAAATCAGGAATATAAGGTTTTATAATTTTGTAGTAGGCAAAAAATTTAAAATAACTCCGACCCACGTACCTCAAATTATCACCGGACAAAGCCCTAAAAAAGCCTTATAATACCTCATATTACTGGGGACTTAACCCGAATTCCCGCCCGACTATTTTTTATTGTACAGACCCATTTAGCCGGAACAGGGCGACCCGAGTGGTTTGGGGCCCGAAAACATTTTTACCGCTGACACCTTTTACCACTATAATTTTTATAATCTTAGGGCTACGTAAGAATACAATAATTCACTAGGTAAAAAGTTGAAACCCTCGCTTTCAAAAAAGCGAGGGTTTCTTTCAGCCTAAAGACATCATTTTAGAAAAATCATTTTTTTTGTTTTCGTAGAATTGTTTGCTTGCAGGCGGTAGAAATAAATCCCGTTAGATAGATTTTGCGCTTCCCATTTTATCGCCTTAAATCCCGCTTCTTGTTTCTCATTTACTAAAGTGGCGACTGTTTTCCCTAGAAGATTGATTATATCGATTCTGACTTGGCAATTATCAGGCAAAGAATAGCTAATTGTAGTTATGGAATTGAAGGGATTGGGATAATTGGGATAGAGATCAAAAATCAATGGAACAACTAACTCTTCGGTTGCTGCGTCATGGTAGGTGATATTTCTCCAAAAATTGACGGCGCCACTCACGTCGCCAACAAACATATCCGCATCGTTATCTCCGTCTATATCAACAAAAGTTGGTGCGGCGTCTTGTACTAAATCAATGGAATTGTAGCAATCGGTTATTAAGGTGAAACTTGCCGAAAATTTGTTTCCATCATTTTTATAAAAAGAAAGTTTTCCGTCGCCGTTGCCGATAATCAAGTCAAAGTCTCCATCATGGTCCAAATCAACGAAAGTAGGAGCGCTAAATCCTGTCGTTTTGATAGAATCATAATCATCGGTTATAAAAGTCCATTTGGCGCTGTCCGGTGTGCCGACGTTTAAATAATAATACAACGTGCCGTCGTAATTTCCAAGGAACAAATCATAATCACCATCAGCATCAATATCAACGAAAGCGGGAACAAAAGATGAAGATTGATTCTCCTGATAAACAAGATAATTTTCATCGGCTAAGACCCAGATTGGATTAATAGAATCACCGACATTGCGGTAAAAATTAATGTAGCGATAATCTTTACAGACAAAAAGGTCAAGATCATTGTCATTATCAATATCCACAAATGAAAATTTACTCATTGTTCCGGAATCAATCCCGTTATAATTTTCAATTTCTAAACTCCAATGCGGTTTTGTCTTAGTGCCGATATTACGGTAAAAACGAATTTGCCCGTTTATTTTTCCGACGAACAAATCATAATCTCCGTCAGCGTCAATGTCCGCGAATAGAGGGGTACTATTCATACCCACATCAATGTTCCAGGTAAGATAGCTTCCAGTTTCCCAAAACCAATCAGGATTTTGCGCATTTCCGTTGTTGCGATAAAAATTTACGTTTCCGTGGTACTCCGTGACGAATAAATCAAGGTCTCCATCATTGTCAATGTCAGCGAAAGCTGGAGCCGTATAATCTGTCCAGCCGAAATTAACGCCAGCGTATTCCTTGGTTACGAATCTCCAAATAGGTTCAACTGGACTGCCGTCGTTCTGATAAAAATAGAGTTGTCCGCGGTCATTCCCAACAAAAAGATCCAAATCG
>CAZAGY010000052.1:0-5702 GCA_964485025.1 uncultured Gammaproteobacteria bacterium | reverse complement strand
TTTTCCGGTTTTTCTGATTCAACCTCGTTTTCCGCCAGTCGTTCGAGACCCTGAGGGGTCCTCAGACCCTGAACGGGAGACGGGTCTCCGTCAGCGGGCGGACAGGCTGCCTTAAGCGGAATTTTTTTTTCAACTTTAATTTTAATGGCTTTGACCGGACAATTCTCCTCGGCTAAACGGTTGCATCCTAAATTTTCAATCTCCCGGTTGATTGCTTCCGCTTTTCCATCATCCCCCATTTCAAAATTTGCCGGGCAAACGGCCACACAAGTACCGCAACCGATGCACTTTTCTTTCTCCAAAAAAACCTTGAACATATAATTTATTCTTCCTTATTTTTATTACAATCGCAAAAGATTTCTTTTACTTTCTCAAATTTTTTTTCGACCTCTTGTTTAATTCCTTTGGCTTCATCGATTGTTTTTTTAGCCAATTCAACGGTCTTATCTCTTGTTTCTTCAAACTTTTCTTTTAATTCATCTCTGGTTTCTTTCCCTGTTTTTTTAGTACAAAGCAGGCTGATAACCGACCCGATAGCCGTACCAATCGCTCCGGCTTTTAAAAAATTTTTAAATTTTCCCATAAATTCTCATTAATTTATTATATTATTATGTTAATTCGCTAAAGAAGGGTAAAAATATTTCTTTTTTTTCCTGTTTTTTGCGGCATCCCATTTACTAAGGATGACGACTGCTTCGGAAGCAATCCTTCCCGATTCCCTTTCCCCCTTAACCATCCATTTATTGGTTATTAAATTGTCAAAAACCGCGCAAACCGCCCCGGCTCTGAGATTATACAAACCGGCTAAAGTAAATACGACTGAATTTTCCATCTCCACGTTGATGACCTTTGCTTTTTGCAGGTCAGACACAATATTTTTAAAATCCGACTGAGTATAACCATTGAAACCCGTCCTTCCTTCGCCGACATAAAAAGCATCGGTGGAGGCGGTGACGCCCAGATGATATTTAATTTTTCCGCCAAAGGCGGATCCGCCTTTGGCGGATAATTTCTCGCACGCTTCAATCAAAGCTAAAACCACTTCGTAATTGGCCAAAGCCGGGTATTCCGTCCGGATATAACTTTTTGAGGTCCCTTCCAAACGCACCGCGCCGGTATTGATAATCATGTCTCCGGGATTAATCCCTTTTTGAATCGCGCCCGTGCTTCCCACTCTGATAAAGGTATGAACGCCTAAACGGGCCATTTCTTCAAGAGCAATAGCAGTTGACGGCGAACCAATACCGGTAGAAACGCAAGAGAGTTTAATGTCCTTAAAATATCCGGTGACTGAACGATATTCCCGGTTAAAGGCGATCTGTTTCCTTTTGGTCCAATCCCGGGTTATCTTTAAAACACGTTCCGGATCGCCCGTCAAAAGAGCATAGGGAGCCAAGTCATTCCGCCGGCAACCAATATGATATTGGCAATTATTCCCGCCTCTGGGATTTTTCGCGTTTGATTTAACCATAGATATAAATTAAACTGTCTAATCTAACCCGCAACCGAAGGTAAAAAAACGGGCAATTATTTTATTCTCTTCTTTAATTCTTTGACTATTTTTTCCTGGTCCACTATCTCCTGATTGCCGGAATGCATATCGCGAATAATTATGGTTTTATCAAGGATTTCCTGCTGGCCAAGAATCAGAGTTAACTTAACGCCCAATTTATTGGCCATTTCCATTTGCGCCTTTAGGCTGCCCTTGGTCAAACTTTCCGTCACTTTAAATCCTTGTTTGCGCAGATCTTCAAATAATTTCAAACTTCGGCGACAGGCCGCTTCACCTATTTGAGCAAGAAAAATTTGGGGTATTCTATTTTTGGGAATTTTGACGCCCTGAATTTTCATTTCTTCAATAATCCTTTCTAAACCGTAAGCAAAACCGGTAGCCGGGGTAGGCCGTCCGCCCAAACTTTCCATTAAATTATCGTATCTTCCGCCGCCACCTAAAGCGCTGGGCAAAGGTATCGGTTCTTCTTTTATTTTGTCGGCATCGGCTTCCAGATTCTCTTTTAATTCAACTTTTTCTTTCTCTTCTTCTTTCGCCTCTTCGCATTTTTTTACCGGTTTCTCCGGACGTTCGGGCCAAAATTCAAAAACCGTGCGGGTATAATAATCAAGACCCCTGACCAGATAAGGATTCAATTTGTAAACGATATTGGCCTCATCCAAATATTCCAAAACTTTAACAAAATGACTTTGGCAGTCAGGACATAAATCATCAACCAACTGCGGGGCCTGAACGATTAATTCACGGCAACCCGGATCCTGGCAATCTAAAATTCTTAAGGGATTTATTTTTAACCTTCTTTGGCAATCGGGACAAAGCCATTTTTGCTTGGCACGAAGATAACTGATTAATTTTGAACGATAAAATTTTCTGCAGGAAGAGCAACCCAGGCTGTTAATTCGAATATTTACTTTCAGTCCCAAAAGATCAAAAAAGGCCTGGGAGAATAAAATGAGCTGGGCGTCGGCTACCGGTTTTTCCGAACCGAGAATTTCCAAGCCGAACTGATGAAATTGTCTCAATCTTCCGGTCTGCGGCCTTTCATAACGATAAAGCGGACCCTGATAAAAAAGCTTTATGGGCTGAGATAAATTAAACATACCGTGCTCAATATAGGCTCTGACCACCGAAGGAGTAAATTCCGGTCTCATAACCACCCTGGTTCCGCCCTTGTCGGTGAATTGGTACATTTGTTTTTCAACCACATCAGAAGTTAAACCGGTTGATTTTTCAAAAAGTATCTGTTCTTCTAAGACCGGAGTGACTATTCTCTGAAACCCGTAGCTTTCAGCCAAATCAGCCGCCTTTTTGGAAACAAAATCCCAAATTTTCGCTTCTTCGGGTAAAATATCTTTCATTCCTCTTAAAACTTTAGGCAGGTATTTTACTTTCTTTTTAAATTTTTTAGGTTCTGATTTGTGATGATAATTTTTCTCCGATTTTCTAATTTTTTTAACAACTTTTTTAAAAGAATTTTTCGGTTTCGTTTTCCATGTTTTTTTCTTCATTTTTTTTATTTTTTTAATTTTACCTGATTTTTTAGCCATATATTCAAATAATAAAATAGCGTTAATAAGCAAAAACCGGCGTTTTGATTAAACCTATGTTTCTGACCGGCAGGCCCCTGAACCAAACCCGGCCGGTGATGTCTTTTTTATTAATGGAACCGAAAACTCGCGAATCTAAACTCATGTTACGATTGTCCCCCAAAACATAATATTCATCTTCCTTCAGCTCGATTTCTATTTGACCGGGCGTACCGGTTCCCGCCGCCAGATATTTCTCGTTTAGGGCCAAGCCCTGAGGGAACTGATGATTATAAATAAATATCTGACCCTTATCTATCACCACTTTTTCATCCGGTAAACCGATTACCCTTTTAATCAAATGGTCTTTGGAGTTCATCGGCGACTCAAAAACAATCACCTCTCCCCTTAGGGGTTCACGAAAATAACCGGTAATTTTTTCGATGATCAAATATTCGTTGTTATAAAAACTTGGTTCCATTGAAGGGCCGGAAACATAGAAGGGCTGAAAAACAAAACGATGAATCGGCCAGACGATGATAAGAGCCAGAACAACCAGCTTTATCAGGTCAAAAACAAATGAAAAGAACGGCGATGTTTTTTTAAAAACCGTTGTTTTTTCTTTTTCTTCACTTTTCAAAATAATTTCTGACATATTACTTGGGTACTTGGGTACTTAGGTAATTGGGATTGATTAATTGACTTTTGCCTAATTACCCGATTACTTGTCTTTTAAAGCTATTTTTCTGACAATCGCGGTAATATCTTTTTCCATTTTTTCCAGTTTAAGCCGTAAACGGAAAATAAAATAAAATAAAATTGCTATTCCCAAATAGAGCAATATTTCTATTCCCGAACCGGAAAACCCCAATCGGGCGACCAAGATGTCAATTTGTTTCAAAGCAAGGGTTAAAACCGCAGCCAAAACCCAAAAAACAAGCCAAAAAATAAATTCATTGGCGCCAATTTGTTTTTTTCTTCTCTGCCAAAAAAGACGAGAGAGAAAAAATAGAATAATAATTAACGCTAATATCCGTTGAAGCATATTATTCCATTAATTTAGATAATAATAAATCCCTGATTATCTTGAAACCTCCACTGAAACGCTGGCCGAAATTGTGATAAATGACTTTAATCGGAACTTCTTTTACTTTAAAATTATTTTTGAAAACCTTGAATTGGATTTCGCTGTTATGAGCCATGCCGTCGTTTTCAATTCTAATCTTTTCCAGGGCTTTTCTTGACAAGGCCCGAAAACCGCTCTGCGGGTCGGTAAGATTTATGCCGATGAGTCCGTTCACAATTCTGGCTAAAGGAAAAATGATATTTTTTTTGAGCCAAGGCATATTTGATTTTTTTTCCATGAATCGAGAACCGAAAACCACTTCAGCTTCGCCGTTTTTTATCGGCTCAATAATGTCTTTTATTTCCTCGGTTAAAAATTGCCCGTCCGCGTCGAAATGAATAACAATGTCCGCATCTTGCTTTAAAGCGTATTGGTCGCCGGTTTCCAAAGCCGCGCCCTGACCACGATTAATTAAGTGTTTTAAAACGATTGCTTTTTGCTCCTCGGCTACTTTAACGGTCCGGTCGGCGGAACCGTCATCAACCACCACCACTTCGTCAACCATTGTTTTCACTTTTCTGATGATTTCACCTATGTTTTTCTCTTCGTTATAGGCGGGTATGACAACAATAATCTTATTTCTGCTCATATTTATCGACTAACGGCTGAAGCAACATCCAATTAGCTTTCACATAATTGATTATTTCTTTCAGCCCCTCTTCAATTCTGGTTATGGGAAACCAACCCGTTTTCTCCCGGACCAAAGATATGTCCGGCATCCCCAAGGGAGTCATAAAAAGCAGGGCCGGCCGGAATTCAACTTTTGATTGCGAGCCGGTCAGGTCAATAATCTTTTTAGCCAAGTCAACCAGTTTATACTCTTGAGGATGTCCTAAATTAATCGGACCCCGTTCTTTCGATTCCATTATTTTAACCAAACCTTCAATCACGTCGCTGATGTAACAGAGAGAAGTGGAAAAATTATTGTCTCCGTAAATTACCAAGGGTTTATTGCTTAAAGCCTGAAGAACAAAATCGGGAATCATTTGACCGTCAAAAAGAGCTTCGCGCGGACCATAAGTTCTAAAAACTCTGACGATTTTGGCTTCAAGATTATAAAAATCACGATAAGTGATAATGGCGGTTTCCGAAAACCTTTTTCCTTCATCATAACAGGCCCTGGGACCGGTAAAATTCACGCTTCCTGATTCGTCTTCCTTATAACCACCGGCTTTTTTCTGACCGTAAACAACCGAGGAAGAGGTAAAAAGCAGTTTAGCCTTATAGGTCTTGGTTAATTCCAGGACGTTCATTGTGCCGATGGAATTGGTCTGTAGGGTCTGCATCCGATGTTGATCGAAATTCTTAGCTGAAGTCGGGCAAGCCAGGTGATAAATTTCCTGGATTCCGTGAATGTCAATTCTACAATCTCTAACCTCGGGAAGCGCCTCAAAATCCAAAGGCTGATTAATATCGTGTTTAATAAAATGAAAATTCGGCTTTTGCAATAAATGTTTTATGTTATTAATATCCCCGCCACCAACAAAATTATCCAAACAAATAACATTGCCGTCTTCTGTTAAACGGTCGCATAAAT
>CAZAGY010000051.1:2607-5752 GCA_964485025.1 uncultured Gammaproteobacteria bacterium | reverse complement strand
CCCTTTGGCCGGCGAATAATCAAACAGCCAGTCGGCGGTTTCATTGGCCGTGGCGATGGTCGCATCAGCGTCGGGAATATTTTTTTCCGCCAAATTCCAGACTCTGATAAGATTTATTCTTGGATTCAAAATAAACCATTTAACCTCGTCTTCCTTTATTAAACGCAATAAAAAACGGCGAAATTTTTTTGCCGCGCCGAAAAATTTTTCTTTTAATTTGGCGTCTTTAGATAAAACATAAGGATAAATCAAGTTGATTTGATGTCCTTTTTGCGCCAATCTGTTAGCGTGCTCAAAAATAACCTTAATTCCCCCGGTCATTCCCGTAGTGGGAATTAGAAAATTTATCTTCATATTTATTATTATTTATTATGGAGTCTGACCCATAAGTAATTTTGCGTCTCTGTTTTCCGGGTCGAGTTTTAAAATATTTTCCGCCCAATACCTGGTATTTTCTTTATCGCCTTTTTCTTTATACAAAAGAGCCAAAGTCAGGGACCAAAAAGGGTCTTGAGGCCTTAAAACATAACCGTGGAAATTCCTTTCAATGGCTTGGTCAAGATCGCCCTGCAAATAATAAAGGTCGCCGAGTTTTTTCCAAATGTCCGGCCGGCCCAGGGGTGAAAACTTTAAAATCTGCCGATACATTAACTCGGCCTTGGGATAATTTTTTAAATTGGTGTAAATTTGACCCAGGCTATCGTAAACGACGATCATTTCAGCGACCACCAGTTCGCGGTGCTCCCGGTTCATTTGCGGATGGTCTAAGGCCGGATACAAATAAAAAGCCCGGCGGCACATTTCTTCGGCCTGTTCCCATTCGCCCTCGTAAGCTTTCAGCTGACACCAATCGGTATAAACTCTGGCCATTCGCGGGGCCATTTGTTCCGCTTCTCTAAAAATCCGGTCCGCGTTTGAAAAATCATTTTCTTGTCCGGTTAAACGGGCTTTTTGCGACCACAAGCGCGCCAAATAAATTACGGTTCCGTAAGACCTTTCTTGCTTCCTGATTTTTTCCATTTGACTGATGGCTAAATCAATTATCTTGATTTTTACTTCGTCAGTCTGATAAAACCGCAAACCCCAATCCAGGTCAAGGGCGAACCTCTGATTATAAAACGGCTCGCGAGGCTGAAGCAAGAAAACCTTCCGGTAATTGGCCAGGACCTCCGGCCAATCATCGGTTAAAGATGTTCGGGTGTAATAGTAATCGGCCAAAAAAATCTTCAGATCAAAAAACCAAAAAGCCAAGGCAAAAAAGACGACTAATGAAATTATTAAAATAATTTTTATTGACAAGCGCATAAGTAAATAAAAAGATGCAATATTTAAGGTACAAGAAACAAGATACAAATAATAATCTCCGCCTGAGGCGGGTCAGCCTCTGGCTGAAATTACCGAATAACCAAAACGGCGATTTAACGGTCCGAATATTCAGTTATTGAATATTGGAATTTATTTGGTTATTGTATCCCGGTTATCGGTTATTTTGTAAATTATTGCCAGATAGCCCCAAAAATAAACGGCGGTGGAAATAACGTGGAAAGAAAGCTGCAAAGAAATCAAGTAGCCGAGTAAACCGGTAAGCAGAAATAAAACTGCCAATTGGGCACTTGATGATTGGGTAATCGGGTAATCGGGTGATTGGAATTTTTTAAAAACATACTTCAAGCCCAACCAAAACACGCTACCGATTAAAAACAGATAGCTTAGCAACCCGAAAATTCCGGAAATCAAAAGCATATCCAAAAAATCATTGTGAGCCCGGTCGGGTATCTGATTAATTCCTTCTAAGGCGGCGCATTCCGGCTGATAGTATTTAGGAGAATTCAAGCCAAAAGTTTCCGGGCCATATCCGAGCCAGGGTTTTTGTTTAATCAAGTCAACGCTGTTTTTCCACCAAAAAAACCTCAACTGACCGGCGGCTGACAAATTGCTCAATGTCTTTAATCTAACCATCAGTGGATTTTCATTTTCTCCGACCGATAAAGGATTTAAATTTAAAATTGTTAAAAATATTATTGAAAATATAAGGAATAAAAAAAGGATTGCCGACAATTTTTTCCTGTTTTTAAACCACGAAAAAACAATAATAAAAAAGAAGGAAGCTAAAATAAAAGACAGCCAGCCGCTTCGACTCTGGGTGACAATCAAAATAATCAGGGTCAGAAAAAATAAACTTGTAAAAATCGGCCTTAAAAAATATTTTTTGAAAACGGAAAAGGAGGAAGTGGAAAAAATCGGGACGGTCAAATGGCGATGATTCTCGTGGCGGAGAATAATCCAAAAAATGATCGGTAAAATCAACAAGAGCCATGAGGCAAAAAAATTCGGCTGGCCGAAAGTGGAAAAAACCCGATGACTGATTGAGGGAGATTCCGACCAACGGAAAAAATCCAGACCCAGGGTCTGTAAAAATCCATAAAAAACAGCAATGGCAGCGGTCCCAATGATAACATAAAAGATACGGAATATCTGCTTTAAATTTTTAAGATTAAAAAATAAAATTAAAAAGAAAAAGAAAAGATGGAGCCACATTAAATATCCCATTTTTCTGGCGTAATAACCCCAAAAACTGTAATAAAAAGACTGGGAAAAAATCGTGGCCAGGCCGAGAACCGAAATAAAAATAATAGCCGGCAGGATACGCTTGATTTCTCGCAAAGGTCTGACTTTTTTGAAGGTCAGACCTCCAAAAATAATTCTGACCAGCCATAAAAAACAAATTATTTCCACTAAGGTCTGAAACAGAAAACTTCCCGAAATCTGCCAAGTGCCATAAACAACCGGAACAAAAAATAAGGGCAAGAGAAAAAAAATCATTAACCAGCCGATTTCCATTAATAAGTTTGTTGTCTTTAAAATCTTTTCTTTCATAATGAGAATAATAGCAGAAATTTGAAAAATAATCCAATTTATTTTTGTAAATATTTAAATTTTTTATAATTTAAAAAAATAGACGTATGAAGTCGATTTGAAGCAAGTTTTAGAAGGTGCCGTAGGTGGGGTCTGACCCCAAAAATAAAATCCGCACTTATTAGTGCGGATTTTAATTAAATAATAGCCGAATCAAATAATAACCGGATAAGTTTACGGGTCGGCAATTCCGGCCGGAGTGGCATAATGAGTGCCAGCGGTAAGTTCG
>CAZAGY010000051.1:0-2507 GCA_964485025.1 uncultured Gammaproteobacteria bacterium | reverse complement strand
TTTCTTTTTCATATTCATAAGAATATTTTAAAAAATTTTGTTTAGTTATTTAAAAAATAGTATAATTTATAAATAGTATAACACATATTTAAAATAAGTTGTCCACAAGGTACCAAAACAAAGCTCAATACTCCGCAGGCAGGATACTATATAGATAAAACTAATTTTTAAATTTTTATTACGGGTCGGCAATTCCGGCCGGAGTGGCATAATGAGTGCCAGCGGTAAGTTCGCCGATGGCGCTGCCAAGACAGTAACGAATATAATAACTGAGGTATTTCCCCGTAGTCGCAACCGCCGTATAAGTGTAAATTGTGTCGCCGCAACTACCGTCGGTTCTTGGTTGAGGATTTTCCGGCACCGCGCCCATGTAAGTCGTGCCACCGGCATCGCAAGCAGCGTCATTAAAACCATCCTCATCTAAACAATCTCCGCCGATTTCATTAAGGGTCGGCGTGCCTGGATACTGAAATTGGTCAAGATAGAATAATTCCAAAGCGGTTTGAACCTGTTTAACGTCAGCGACTCTTCTGGCGTCTCTGGCTCGGGCCCGCGCCTGATTGAGAGACACGACGGCCAAAGCAGAAAGTAAACCCATAATGGCAACGACCACCAGAAGTTCTATCAAGGTAAAACCTTTTTTCTTTTTCATATTCATAAGAATATTTTAAAAAAATTGTTTAGTTATTTAAAAATATTAGAAGAACCCGCTCACTATGTTCGCAGAACCTTGAAATTCCGTCAAGGCTCACAAACATAAAAATAAATTTTTCTATTTGATTCGCTTTTAGGAAGTAAAACAGATATTTAAAATAAGTTGTCCACAAGGTACTAAAACAAAACTCAATACTCTGCAGGCGGAAAAAAACATTAAAACATAAAAATGAAAGCTTGTTTTTATTAATTATTTTGTTAAAATATTATCAACTAAATTGTTGAGTTGAATTATGTCAAAAAGACAAATCAATCTGATGGCCGAAGGCAGTCTGCCAAGAGTGGTGGTAAAGCCAAAAAATCTAAAAGATCCGAACAAGGGGCGATGGATTTTCCGCCTCCTGGTTTTTCTTTTGGCCGTGATTATCTTTTTTTCCACCAACATCATCTTTTCCCAGAACAGCTTAATCACTAATCTGGGCCGTCTGTCTTTTTGGGAGGGAGTGACTCGCTTAATGATCGGCAAAGATAAGATTTTAAAGGGAGAAATACTTGACCGGATTAATGTCCTAATTTTAGGTATGGGCGGAGCGGCTCATGAAGGACCTTATTTGACCGACACTATCATTCTGGCCAGCATCAGGCCGTCAACCCGCCAGATCGGACTTTTGTCAGTTCCCCGCGACCTCTATGTTCCCATCCCCGACTATGGTTGGCGCAAAATAAACTCGGCCAATGCTTTGGGTATGGCTGCTTCAAAAGATGGCGGTCTTTTAACCAGCCGGGTAGTCAGCGACATTCTTGACGTTCCTATTCATTATTGGGTAAGGGTGGACTTCTCTCTTTTTCGGGACATTATTGACGAATTGGGAGGTATTGAAGTGGAAGTGGAAAAATCTTTTATTGACTACCAATTTCCCGGCCCTGATTTTTCCTATCGCGTGGTGAGTTTTGAAAAAGGCCGGCAGACAATGGACGGAGAAAAAGCTTTGCAATTTGCCCGCTCAAGGCACGGAAACAATGGCGAAGATTCTGATTTTGCCCGGGCCAAACGGCAACAAAAAATTATTTTTGCCATCAAAGAAAAATTTGAAAAAGAGGATATTCTATCCCAGCCGAGAAAAATCTGGAACATTTATAACAGCCTGCAAAACAACTTCAGCAGCAATCTTGATCTCAGCCAGGTTATTCGTCTGGTCAAACTCGGTTCGGAAATAAATTTTGAAACTATCATCACCAGAGTTATTGAAGCCGAACCAAACGGACCGTTGATTTCTGAAATTAATCCTCAGGGCGCTTTTATTCTAAAAACCAAGACCGGCGACTTTGAAGAACTGGCTTTGATGGCCAAAAATTTATTGGAACCAACGGTCGAAACTTCTCTTTTCGGACAAAAAGCTTCTGGCCTGGCAAAAGAAAAAATCCAACCATTGGTCAAACAAAAATCAAAAGTGATTATCCTGAACGGCACCTACGTTGCCGGTCTGGCCCAACAGACAGGCGAAAAACTGAAAACCGATTTTGAAGTGATTCAAACCGGCAATGCGCCAACCAGAAATTATAAGAAAAGCGTTGTTTATCCAATTAACCAGAATGTCGACCAAGAACGCTTGGAACAACTCTGCCAAACAATTGCCGGAGAACCCGGTCAATTATCGGACGAAAATTTAAAAAATTTATTTATTAACCAAACGGATTTTTTGATTATTTTAGGAGAGCCCGAACAATAATTTTCAATGAATCACCCGGGTGCCGAGCACCTGATATTTAATCTTATGAAAAAAATTGCCATTGTCGGACAAGTTAATGTGGGGAAATCTACCTTATTTAACCGTTTGATTGCCGAACCTAAG
>CAZAGY010000050.1:0-6064 GCA_964485025.1 uncultured Gammaproteobacteria bacterium | reverse complement strand
AAAGTTTGTTATTTGATTATTTTTAAATAATAATATTTTTAATTTTTAAAGCAAGACTTAATATTCTAATGGTCGTTATCCACAAATTTTCCCCAGATTGTTAACTTTTAATAATTTGTATTTTTAGCGATTAATGTTATTATTATCGTATATTTTAATCAATCTATTATGAAAGAGATAAATAACAAAAAGCAACTTTGGGACATTGTCTTGTCGGAGTTGGAATTGTCAATTTCCAAGGCTAATTTTAAAACTTGGTTTCAAAGTACCAGCATATCCGAAATAAAGGATAATGAAGAAACAGTGATAGTCAGTGTTCCGAATAATTTTTCTAAAAATTGGCTGGAAAAAAAGTATCATCACTCCATCCTTGAGGCCCTTCAGGGAGCCACTGACAATAAGGTGAAGAGAGTAATTTATAACGTTGAGCAGGTTTCTTCAGTTATGGAACAAAAGCCAATGACTATTGATTTAGAAAAAATATCCGCGGAAAAAACGATAAAAACAAACGGTTATGGATTAAATATCCGTTATACTTTTAAAAATTTTGTCGTGGGCAGGGGTTCAGAGCTGGCTTACGCCGCTTGCCAAGCGGTGGTTAAGCAGCCGGGGAAAAAATATAATCCGCTTTTCCTTTACGGAGGAGTCGGTTTGGGAAAAACTCATCTTCTTCAGGCGGTCGGTCATGCGATTTTGGAAAAAATTTCTAAAGCAAAAATTCTTTATACCAACGCAGAAAAATTTACCAACGAATTTGTTCAGGCCATCGGAAACGGAACAATTGATAAATTCAAAAAGGCCTATCGGGAATCGGACGTTCTTTTAATTGATGATATCCAGTTTATGGCCGGCAAAGAAAGGACCCAGGAGGAATTTTTTCATACTTTTAACAGTCTTTATCAGGAGGGGAGGCAAATAGTGATTACCTCCGATCGTACTCCCAAGGACATCCCCGCTCTTGAAGACCGTTTAATTTCCCGTTTGGAATGGGGGTTGATCGTTGATGTCACTCCGCCCGATATGGAGACGAGGTTGGCCATCCTAAAGGCTAAATGCCGGGAACGAAAATGCGATTTGAATGAAGAAATACTTCAATATCTGGCCTCCCATATTCAAAGAAACGTGAGAGAACTGGAAGGGGCCCTTAATAAGTTGATCGCTTATCAAGAATTTCACCAGGCGGAAATAAATTTGCCTTTGGTTAAAAATATTTTAACCAGTTTAGAGAGCCGTGGCAGGAAAGGAATTGTTCAAACTAAAGAATTAATCGAAACCGTGGCTAATTTTTATGGTATCCAGGTAAATGAAATGATAGGCCCTTCACGAAAAAGAGAATTGGTTACGCCTCGACAGGTGGCAATGTACTTAATGAGAGAGGAGGTGGGAGCTTCATTTCCTTTAATCGGCAAGGAGTTGGGTAATCGAGATCACACCACGGCTATGCACGCTTATGATAAGATAAGACAGGGAGTGGAAGTGAATAGCCGGACTAAACAAGAAGTGGATTTAATTAAACAGAGGTTATATAACCAATAGAATGTATATTATTAAAGCCTCAGGAAAAAGGGTTAAATTTAATCCCATTAAAGTCAGAAAAACCTGTTTACGGGCCGGTGCCAGCCGTGATTTGACGGATTATATTGTTACCGAAGTCACCCAGCATGTATATGACGGCATGGAAACTAAAGAATTACTAAGGTTGATTCTAAAACTATTGAAACAGAAGAATCCGGTTGCCGCTATTCGCTATAATTTAAAAAAAGCCATTTTGGATATGGGACCGGCTGGTTTTATTTTTGAAGAATTTATCCTCCGCCTTTTAACGGTTTATAACCATCAAGCCTGGTTTCCTTCCTTAATATCCGGAGCTTGCGTTAAACACGAAGTGGATATCATCGCCAAATCCCCTGTCAACGAAAAAAACTTTTTAAGCCAAAGGGAACCCGGTAAAGAAAAAATTTATATGGTAGAGTGTAAATATCATAATCGGCCGGGTTTGCGTTCAGGGTTAAAAGAAGTTTTGTATGTTTGGGCGAGATTTTTGGATTTGTATGACGCCTGGCGCCAGAGAGGAGGGCAGAAATTTGACCACCCCTGGCTGATTTCCAACACGAAATTTTCCGAATCAGCTATCCAATACGCCAAATGCAAAAAAATCAGATTATTAGGATGGCAATACCCGAAAGGAATGGGACTGGAAAGTCTGATAGAGAAGAAAAGATTATATCCCATCACTATTTTAAAATCATTAGACTGGCAGACCAGGGAAAAATTGTTTTTCCGGAAGATAGTTTCCTGCCAGGATTTAATATCAGTTAATAAAGAAATCTTAATAAGAAAAACAATGATTAGCGAAATGAAAATAACCAGTTTAGTCGACGAGGCAAAATTGATAATTGAGTAATTATGTTGAATATAAACGATTTATTAAAACAAAGTAGAAAAATTTCAGACGTCAAACCAAGTATCAGTTCAAAAGAGGAAGAAGAAAAATTGCGGAAGAAATTAATTGACATTGAATTAAAGAACAAGGAAGAAAAAATCGCTGTTCAGGCCAGACAATCAGGTCTGCCTTACATTAGTTTAGTTGATTTTCCCATTTCTCCGGAAGCTCTAAGTTTGATTTCCCAAGAAGAGTCTCTTAGATATAAATTGGTCTGTTTTTATCGTACCGAACAGATGGCTAAACTGGCTTCGACTCGGACAGAGAGTTCGGAATTGGCGGAATATCGAGAACGATTAGAAGGGGCTTATGGTTTTAAAACAGAGCTTTATCTTATCTCCGAACATAGTTTTGATTTTGTTTTCCAGCGTTATGCCACCTTACCAAAGATCAGTAAACCCACGAAGGGAATAGAGATTTCTTCAGATGACATAGAGTGTTTTAAAAATAAAATAAAAACGTTCAAAGATTTGAACCGGGAAATTCAGAATGTAAAAATTACGGACTTGGTCAGTTTGATTATAGCCAGTTCCGTCCAGTCAAGGGCCTCAGACATACACCTTGAGACGGAAGAGGAAGGAATAAAAGTCAGATTCAGAATAGATGGCGTTTTAATTGACGTGGCGGAAATTAATAAAAAACTTTGGTCTCAGATTATTTCTCGCATCAAATTGTTATCTGGACTTAAAATGAATTTAGTTGACCGGCCTCAGGACGGACGCTTCACTATTTTTATGGAAAAAGAAAAAACGGATGTTCGTGTTTCCTGTTTACCCACGGCTTACGGCGAAAGCGTGGTCATGAGGCTTTTGCGTTCCTCAGTCGCCGATTTAAGTTTTGAAGAGTTGGGCTTTAGAAAGGAAATTAGTGAGCATTTAAAACAACAGATTGAGAGGCCCAATGGCATGGTAGTTACCACCGGACCGACGGGTTCGGGAAAAACCACCACTTTGTATGCTATTTTGAATAAACTTAACAATTCAGAGACAAAAATTATCACCTTAGAAGACCCGGTAGAATATCATTTAAAAGGGATTAATCAGAGTCAGGTTGATAAGTCAAAGGACTATACCTTCGCCAAAGGTCTTCGCTCTATCCTTCGTCAGGATCCGGATGTGGTTATGGTTGGTGAAATCAGGGATTTAGAAACGGCGGAAATTGCCATTCAGGCGGCTTTGACCGGTCATTTAGTTATTTCCACACTCCATACTAATGATGCGGCTGGAGCTATACCCAGGCTTCTGTCAATGGGCGTTAAACCATATCTTTTGGCTCCGGCAATCAATGCGATTATTGGCCAGCGTCTGGTAAGAAAAATTTGTCCGGTTTGCAAGAAGGAAATCACTTTGCAAACAGAGAAATTAGAGAGAGTGAAAAGAATTCTGGCCGAAATTCCCGAAAATTTAAGAACGGAAATCAACAACGATTTAAAATTTTATCAAGGCGAGGGCTGCGATACTTGTCAGGGACTGGGATACAAAGGAAGAATCGGGATCTATGAAGTTCTCATCATTGGCCCGGATATTGAAAAAACTATTTTAGAAAACGACCTTTCAGAATACAAAATGAGGGAATTGGCTCAAAATCAGGGGATGATTAGCATGGTTCAGGATGGAGTTCTAAAAGCCCTGGAAGGAATGACTACTATCGAGGAAGTGTTTAGGGTGGCGGAGTAAGTTTATAAAATTATTAATAAGTAATAAATTAATCATTATGAGTGAACAAATTTCAGCATCGGAGGACCGTAATTTAGAAACAAGAAAAGAAAAAAATAAATTTAGCTTTAGATTTTTGGAAAGAATAGGAGAGAGATTAAAAGGGGAAGAGAATAAAGCGGCCGTTCAAAGTTTCATAAAGGAACTTAAGGAAAACTGCCTTAATTATTTAGAGGTAGCGGGAGAATATAAAAAATCTTGGGAACAACTCCAAGAATCAGGCATAAGGTGTAATGAAGACCATCAAAATGCTTTGGACGAATTTGAAGCCAAAAGTATTGCGAAAAATGCCGGTAAAAATGTGATCATTGACAACTTAAATATTCTTCATCGGCTTTTTGAAACTTCCGGATTGGATGTTTCCTGGCACCGAGCTTTCGCCAATGATGAACAATTTCAGGAATGGGTCGAGGAAAGAAGTAAAGAATTAGACAACTAGTTTTGTTTTGGTTAATTCTTCAACAAGACCTTTTAGCCGGTCGGAGGTTAAGAGGCCTTTGTTTTTGGTTTTTATTTTATATTCAATTTCCTGTTTAAGGGGAATTTTTTGTTCCATTTTCCAGTTCCTTATTTCCATTATCAATGTTTTTATTTCCGCAAAAGCCATTTCTGCTTTTTGGTTGATTAATTTTTTTTTGCTTTTTGGCCAAAGGGAAACCATCAATAGACAGGATTGATTATTAAATTGCTGGTAGATTTGTTCAGTGACAAATGGCATAAACGGATGTAAAAGTTTTACACTAACGCAATTAACCAAATTCAAAATTTTTAAAGTGTTTTCTTTTAATTCAGGATTGTTCATTTGTATTTTTGAAATTTCTAGATACCAATCTGCCAGTTCATGCCAAACAAATTCATAAAGTTCTTTGGCCGCTTCCCCGAATCCATAGTTTTCAATTTTTTGACCGATTGATTCCGTCAAATAATTTAATCGCGAGAGAATCCATTGGTCGGCGAGGGTTTGAGGTTTAAAGTTTTCAATCTTAACATTTTCCGACTGCATTTTAATAAATCGACTGACATTCCAAAGTTTATTTACGAAGTTACGGGCGGCCAGGATTGATCGTTCGTCAAAACGGATGGCCTGTTGTTCGCAGTTGGTTTGAAGCATTAAGCCGAAGCGGGTGGCATCGGCTCCGTATTTTTCAATCAATTCCAGGGGATCAATGCCTGTACCCAGTGATTTACTCATTCTTCGTCCCTCTGGATTCAGAATGGTGGCGTGGATATATACATTTTTGAAAGGAAACTTGTTTAAAAATTTTATACTGGAGAACACCATTCGCGCCACCCAAAGGTAAAGGATATCGCGGGCCGTTGAAAGCAAAGAAGTAGGGTAATATTCCTTTAAATCCTTAGTTTTCTCCGGCCAGCCCAAAACGGCAAAGGGCCAGAGGGCGGAAGAAAACCAGGTATCTAAAACGTCCTCTTCTTGTTGCCAGCCGTTACTTGAAGGTGCTTCAAGCCCGACATAAGTTTCCTTTCCGCGGGTCCAAACAGGGATTCGGTGTCCCCACCAAAGTTGACGCGAGATACACCAATCTTCAATGTTATTTAGCCAGTCCAGATAAATTTTTTTGTAACGTTCGGGAACAATTTTTATTTTATTTTTTTTGACGGCTCTAATTGCCGGTTCGGCTAGTTTTTTCATTTTTACAAACCACTGGGTGGAAATTTGCGGTTCAATCGGAGTGTTACAGCGGTCACAAAGGGAAATTTGATGAGTATATTCTTCTATTTTTTCCAAAAGATTTAGATTTTCAAGTTCGGCCACGATTTTTTGTCTGGCTTCAAAAACGGACAACCCTTCGTATTTTCCCGCTTCCTTAGTCATTTTTGCTTCAGGGCCAACGACATTAATCACCTCCAATTTATTTTCTTTGCCGATTTGCCAGTCAATTTTGTC
>CAZAGY010000049.1:0-6296 GCA_964485025.1 uncultured Gammaproteobacteria bacterium | reverse complement strand
AAAATACTAAGAACCTCTTTTAATTACCTGAAAGAAATAATTAAAACAAAAGCGCGCCTTTCAAAGACGCGTTCTTGTTAAACAAACCCCCGTTAGAAATCAGTAACGGTAAGCCGCCTTATCTTAATAATGGAAAATATTTGATAAGGGAATTTCTAATGGAGTAAATTGTATTAATAAACTAATTTCCTTAACAAGGATTCTAAGGAGTCTGTGCAGCCGGCGGACCGGATTTGGTCACCTCTGTTAAATTTTCAACCACAAAACGGGAAATCGCATAAGCCAAAACAATAATCATCAGGCCAATAAAAGCGTTTTTTAAAATCGCTTTTGCTTTTTTTATCTGTTCTTCGCTACCACCGGAGGCCATCCACATTATGCCGCCCGTAATAACCAGGATCAATAAAATTATTCCCATCAAGCCGAAAACTTTTCCAATAATTCCGCCGATAAGCAAAGAAACATTCGTTTCTCCTTTTAACCCCGCTTTATCTGCCACATTGTTAAGTTCTGTCAATTGAGCAAAAACCGGAAGAGGACGCAAAACAACAACCGTGGTAATAAAAATTACAAACAAAACAAAAATGCGTAACATCCGCTTTTTCAAGCTGAGGTTTTTCATAAATCAATTAACTAATATTGGTTACATTAACCAAATTGCTGATGACAAACGTGGCGATGGCGTAAGCAAGAACAATGATTATCAGGCCGACCATTGCGGCGCCCATTAATTTCTTGGCTCCTTTAATCTTTTCTTCATTACCACCGGAAGCCATCCATTGGAATCCACCAACAATAATCAAAACCACGGCCACCAAACCAAGAAGGCTTAAAACCACTTTGATGATTTTACCGACAACTTCAGTCAAGCTGGCTGATCCATAACCGGCTCCGGTAGCAAAGTTATTCATATAGGAATTTCCCAAGTTCAATTGGCCCAAAGCGAGTGATGGAAGTAAAACCAAAGCAATTAAAACGACTAATGATAAATATTTTTTCATTTTAAAACTCTTCTGCTCCTGCCCTCCCTTTGAAGCAATTTATCGATACGACCTTGAAAATTAATTAATTATCAACCCCGTTAGAAAATCAGATTTATAACTTTTGAAATACTCCGACTTATAATAAGTAATAACTGTAACTTTCTAACGGGGTCGACTTAAATTTAAACGATTTTATCAAATCCGTCAATATTTAAAAGTGGATATCTTTTTATTTTGTTATAAGGGCTTTAATGACAAATGTTACAATGGCATAACTGAAAAACACCAATCCCATGCCCAAAATCGCCCAAACTAAAGTGTCTTTCCCTTTCTTAATCCTTTCCGCCGAACCGCCGGAAGTCATCCAAATTATACCTCCGTAAATGAACATCACCAGGGCGATAACGCCGACAAAACCCAAAACATATTTAATAATGTCCCCAACCAAGGTGGGAATGTCCCTGTTTTTCAAAGGATCCTGGATTGAGGGCATTTCCTCGGCCAGAACCAGATTGAACAAAAACAATTGAACAACTATAATGCTCAAAAGTATGAAATTATTTCTTTTTTGTTTAGTCATAAATTTGTTTTATTTATTGAGAAACGCAGGGTTTTGCGTCAAGACTTTCAAACACTTTTTCATAGGTACCCGTCCCCACCTTGCCATCAACGCCCAGATTATTGGCTTTTTGAAATCTTTCCGTGCAATTCTTGGTGTCTGAACCATACTTGCCGTCCGCGGTGCCGCACCGGCATCCCATCATGGTCAGTTCATCCTGATAAATTTTCACCTCGTCTGCCTGGCACCCCCTGCTTGGACCGGTCCAAACGCAACCGTAACACCAGGGTTTACCGGCAGTCGGCGGCACCGGACAAGCCGGCCATTCCTGACTTGTTCCCGTTGCCGTATTTCCTTGAGGTATCTGCTTGGGTAAAAAACTTTCCGTCCCCAGCGCCTGCATAACTATTCTGACGATGGTGAAAGCGATAAAAATAATTATTAAACCGATAACCGTTCCTTTAATGATGTCTGTTCCTTTTTTAACCCTTTCCGCCGAACCGCCGGAAGTCATCCAAACTATGCCTCCGACAACCAAAAGAAGCATGGCAAAAATACCGGAAAGTTTCAAAATCCTGTTTGCCTGATTGGTAAATAAACCTATCATATCATTCAAGGTGCAATCTCCGCAACAGGCACAAACCGGATTGGAGATGAACGTGCCGACATAACACTTCTTTACCATATTGTCTTTTTGACAAGTGCAATCGCAAATAAAATCATTATTTTGATAATCACAGGCGCAAGAACTGTCTTTATTGGCTTCGCTAAAATATTTAACTGGCGCGGATTTAACCGTTGAAAAAAGCAAAACGAATGAACAAACAATTAAATTTACCAAAATTATCTTCTGATACTTCATTTTCCTATTCTAATAAGTTAGATTGACTTTTTGGACGCAATAATCAATAGCCTGGTCGATTGTCTTTTCTTTGGTCAATACGTCCGCCACCATTTCTTGAAAGGCCCCCTCAACTAAAGAATAATTTTTACCTTTATACCAGGTTTGAGTGGTCAGAACACTTTTGACAAAAGGGGCTAAATCAAAATCTTCCAGTTGTTTTTCAATCAAAGCCCGATGAGCGGTAGGGCGTTTTACTCTTTCAACGAATGTCTGAGCGTTTTGGGCCTGAGTGGCATAAAGAATAAATGCCCAGGCTTCCTGAGGATGTTGGCTTTTTTTGGAAACGGTTTCCAGCCAATAACGGGTATAATTAACTTCTTTAAGCGAACCGCTGATTTGCGGAGCCGGCGCAATGTCAAAATTCAATTTCGGAGACTGCTCCTTAACAGTAGATAAATAATCAGAATAACCGAAAATAAATCCCACTTTTCCCTGAATAAAGGCATCCAGTGAACCAGGCATTTGTTCATTCCAGGTGTAAATTTCCTGATAGGGGTCAGCAAAACCAATATAAAAACGCAAAGCTTCTTTGCCGGGGAAATAACCGGGGTCATCAGTTAACGGCTGATTGAAAATCGCTCCGCCGACCGGATCGGCCATGGGAGTTCCATTTTGCATCATCAGCAAAGAAAGAATATCCGTCAAATTCTCAACATTTTGTGATGACCCTAAAGCCGCTCCTGACCGAAGAAAATTGCCGTCTTTATCCTGGACGGTCAAAGCGTTGACGTCGTTGACAAAATCCTGCCAATTCCCGGGCGGACTGATAATTCCGGCGCTGTTTAAAATGTCCCGATTATAATAAAGACTTAAAACATCCAAGGATAAAGGCAGCCCATAAATTTTACCGTCAAGAACTAAATCATCGGAAATCGTTTCAACAAAAATTTCTCTCAAGTCCCTTAAACTGGGAGCTTTTTGTTTTTCTTCTATAATCTTTGTCTCTTTTTTTATGGTGCCGGTCGTTATCTGCCGACCAATGACAATTTCTTCTGATAAACCCAAGGGTAAAATTTTTGTTTGATATTTCCCCAACCACGTGTTAGGGATAGTAAAAATATCCGGGCCGCGATCTTCGGCCCAAGCCTCCAAAAGAGCTTGCTCATATTCTTCCGGCCTTATCTGTTGGTAAGTTATGGACACATGGGGGTATAAGACCTTGAAACCTTGGAGTATGGCGCTAAAAGCATCCTGACCGTCTTGCGGCCGCCAATAAACCAAATTAATCGGCTTTATCTTTTCCGCCATTTCTTTCGAGACGCACTTACAACCCAAACCGGAAGTAATTAAAAAAACAGCGATTAATAGTCCGGTTAAAATTTTTGTTTTTTTTGCATGAATCATCTCTTCTATTTTATTCTCTTTATAAAATTCCGCAAATCCTTTTTGAGCTCTTTGTCCTTTAAACCAAAAGCTATATTGGCCTGTAAAAAACCTTGTCTACTACCGAAAGTATACCAATTTCCTTCAAATTCGCAAGCATAAACCGGTTTCTTTTTTAAAAATGGCGTAAAGACATCCGTTGTCCCCATTTCTCTGTTTTTTTGCGGCTTGATTCTGGCCATCTCTTGAATTATGTCCGGAGTGAAAATAAAACGTCCGACTAAACCCAGATTAGACGGAGCTTCTCCCGGTTTTGGTTTTTCGACAACCTGTTCGACTTGATAGACTCTCGGCTCCAATTTTATCGCTTTTATCGAACCAAAATTGCCGATTTCTTTTTTAGACACTCTTTTAACGGCAATTACCGGGTCATTATATTTTTGAAAAACTTCTATTAATTGCAATAAGGCGGGTTTTTTACTGTCTATGATGTCATCGCCATAAAGCACGGCGCAAGGTTCATTTTTAATAAACTCTTTGGCGCAAAGAATTGCATCGGCGCTTCCTCTCGGTTCCTTCTGCCGGATAATGATAAATTCCGCCAGACGATGGATTCTTTGAACCGTTTTCAGAGCCTCAAATTTTTTCGCCTGGCGCAACCGGGTCTCCAATTCAAAATTATGGTCAAAATGATTTTCCACCGCTTGTTTGGTATGGCTGGTAATCAAAAAAATTTGTTTTATTCCAGAAGCAACGGCTTCTTCAACCACGTATTGAATAACCGGCTTGTCAAGCAAGGGCAACATTTCTTTCGGCTGAGCTTTGGTTGCCGGTAAAAACCTTGTCCCTAATCCGGCAATGGGAATTATGGCTTTGGTAACTTTCATAAAATTTTTTATTGATTCAAATGATTCCTTTCATCATTTAGTTTAGTAAATTTTTTCAAAAAAGCAAGGACCACTTTTAATTATCCTGCTTTTTGATATAATATTTTACATGTCCGTCAAAAAGAAAAAAACCAAATGGCGAGTCAAGCCAATTGGAGGAAAAAAAACAAAAAAGACGAAACGTAACCTTAAAAAACTTTTACTGTTTTCGTTTTTTGTCGTTCTAATCATTTTTGTTTTATTCGTCGGCCTGCTTGCCTGGTGGAGCGGCAACCTTCCCAGTCCCGACAAACTTCTGCAGAGGAACGTCGCCCAAAGCACCAAAATCTACGACCGAACGGGGAAGGTTGTTCTCTATGAAATATTTGCCGACCAAAGAAGAACATTGGTTAATCTTTCGGACATTCCCGAGCATTTTATCAATGCCACTCTGGTGGCCGAGGATAAAGATTTTTTCAAACACCCCGGTTTTGATTTAAAAGCGATTTTTCGGTCCGTATTTATTGATATCTTAAGGGGCGGAAAAGTCCAAGGCGGCTCAACTTTAACCCAGCAATTTATCAAAAACGCTTTTCTCACCAGTCAAAAAACATACCAGAGGAAAATAAAAGAATTGATTTTAGCCTATCAGATAGAAAAAAAATACTCTAAACAGGAAATCCTACAAATGTATTTCAATGAAATTCCCTACGGGTCCAACGCTTACGGCGCCGAAGCGGCCAGCCAAATTTATTTTGGAAAATCAGTCCGTGATTTGACTCTTGATGAATCTTCCCTGCTGTCCGTCATGGCCAAAGCTCCCACTTACTATTCCCCCCGCGGCGATCATCAGGATGAATTAATTCTCAGGAGAAACAATCTTCTGGACAATATGGCCGATGAAGGGTATATCACCCGCGAAACCGCGGAAAGCACAAAAGAAATAAACACCTTGGAAAAAATAATTTCCCGCTATGAAAACATTATTGCCCCTCATTTCGTTATGTATATAAAAGAAATCTTAACGGAAAAATACGGCGAAAGACTGGTGGAACAAGGCGGACTTAAAGTCATTACCACTTTAGACGCAAATAAACAAAAATTAGCCGAGGAGGCAATTGATAAATTCGCTGAGAGGAACGAAAAAAACTTCAAAGCCACCAATGCTTCTTTGGTTAGTATTGACGTGGCTACCGGCCAAGTTTTGGCCATGGTCGGTTCAAAGAATTTTTTTGATGAAACAATTGACGGACAAGTGAACGTCTCTCTAAAACCGCGGCAACCCGGCTCTTCTTTCAAACCCATTGTCTACGCCAGCGCTTTTGAAAAAGGTTTAACCCCGGAAACAATTTTGTTTGATGTGGAAACAAATTTCGGACCGAGCGGCGACACAAATAAAGATTACATTCCCCAAAATTACAATGGAAAATTTTATGGGCCGGTGACTATCCGCCAGGCCCTGGCCGGCTCTTTAAACATACCCGGAGTAAAAACCCTTTACCTGACGGGCATAAAACAGGTTCTTAATCTGGCTCAAAGAATGGGTTACACCACTTTGACGGACGAAAGCCGCTACGGCCTCTCCTTGGTGTTGGGCGGGGGGGAAGTTAAACTTCTTGAACATGTTGCCGCTTTCGGCATCTTCGCCCGGGAAGGAAAAA
>CAZAGY010000048.1:2025-6434 GCA_964485025.1 uncultured Gammaproteobacteria bacterium | reverse complement strand
TCAGATAGTGGGGAAAGAAAAAAGGTCTCGCTGTCGCGGGTTGTTGATAAGAACAATATATACGTTTACCAGGAAAAAACAGAAAACCATAAAGGCGAAAAAGAGGAAATAGAGCTTAGTTTTGAAGATGAACTGGAAATACCGGCTTTTTTAAGGCAGAAAATGAAAAAGAAGTAAAAGTTTTCAATTTGACCCCTTAAAAAACTCACTTGACGAACATCAGGTAAAATATAGGCTTATAATAATCAAGAGTTACAACCTTCTGACGGGGTTGACAAAACACGAAAAATCGTTTATATTTATATATAATAAACTAAATTAAATGATATTTATGAAAAAATTAAACATTTCTAAAAAAGACGAAGGAAAAGATTTAATCCCCGAAGAATCTAAGGAACACTTTGAGTCCCTGGGCAAAAAATTAGGTTTTTTTATATCCGCCCTAAATATTCCGGAACAAATGAAAGATGTTTGGCTTTCGGTTTTGCCTAAAATGTCTTTAGAACAAATAGAACGTTTAATTAATGTTTTCGAAGAAGATTATTTGAAAGAAAAAACCCAGTATATTGATGAAGAATTTAAAAAAGTTTTAGCTGAAATTGAAAGAGAAAAGGAAGAAAAATTAAAAAAGATAGACGAAGAAACCCTGGAAGGAATAAACGATTTAGCAAAAAGAATAACCAATTAAAATATGAGCCAAAAAGATCAAATTTTAGACGATGAAATAAGTTTTAGGATAAGAAAAATTCAGGAAATTTACCAGGACTTTGAGAAAGAAATAAACTTGTTAAAAGAAAAACAAAACATGATTATCAATCGGGCTTTGGAGGACATAGACAAGCAAAAAATTCAGGACGTCTTAAATAAGTTAAAAAATAAATAATCAACATTTTTTAATGTTATTATGAATTATGACAAAAGAAAATATTTCTAAAAGTGAATCAGGAGGAACGGAAAAAAACGGCGGGGAAGAAACTGCAGGAGATATAAACAAGATGTTCCAAAATATGAAGGAAGGTTTTCTTATTGGTTGCAATGAAAGGGAAGTTAAATTATTGAAAGAGCAAGGTTATCTTTCCTTTAAGGTAGAGGAAGCCGCAAATATATTTAGAGAAAAACATCCTGATTGGATAGAGGAAAGTCAAGGAGATGAGCATAAATTTTACCCTCCACTAAAAGAACAAGGGAGTGGCATTGACACTGGTAAAGCTGAGCAGATTTTGGATTTGGAAAGAATGAGTTATCAGGAATTAAGGAATAAAATGAGCCAATTAAGAGAGTCATTGATGTTATTAAAAAGCGAATCTTTTCATCAAAAAGATAAACAAGAAATTGAACAAAAAATTAAAAACACGCGTATCGCTTTGGAAAAAATAAATGAAGAAATTAAAAAAAGGGGACCGGAAGTTGTTGAGCAAGCGGCTCAAGAGACAGAGGAAAAAGTAGATGATAAAACAGATGAATTGCAAACCGCGGTTGAACAGGCTCCCGCATCGGTCGCAGGAGAAGTGCAAGAGGTGGCGGAACGGGGAGAAGCCATTGCCGACCAAACCAAGAAAAAAGTTGGTTGGTGGGGCAAAAAATGGGGACAGATAAAAGGAGTTTTTTCATCAAAAGAAGTGCGGAAAACTCTTGGGAAAATGGGTTATGATACGGCTACCACTCTAATCGGTATTAAAAGTTATACTGATTTATTGGGAATTCTTTTTAAAAAAGGCGATATTTATAACTATCGACAACAAAGCAAAACGGTAAAAACAGAGAAGGAACAACTTAGTGAGATGACCGACGGAATAGCCGAGTTATGGCGTCAGCGCCGATTAACCAGAACCGTTGAAGCGGTAAATCAAAGAAAACAGGACGCGACTCAGGAAAATATTGTTGAAGGAAATAAGCCGTTGCAAGAAGCCATTGTTCAATTCCGTACAATGTTAGAGAACGCGACATCGATTTCTCCGGCTGAAAAAAAGGAATTTAAAAAGATTTTGGCCAACATACTTTCTGAAAGAAGCAGAAGAGTTGAAGAATGCGAAAATAAAACAGATGACAAAGCTAAAAACGCCATGGATCTTTATTTACATACAAAAATCAGCTCCTTAAAGCTGGTTAAAGACGGGCTGAACACCGCTTTAAGCGGTATGCAACTTCATGCGTTCAGAGCTCCGATGTATATGGCAATGTCTACTTTGGAAAGAGTTGAAAAAGCCAATCTCAGTTTTGAAAAACGCAAATTAAAAGGAGAAACCGTAGCCCCGGAGACGGAAGAAGAATCAAAATTTGTAGCTATCGCGAAAGAGTTAACCATAGTCGCCACGACTGAATTTTTCAGGTCTATCACTTTCCAGGCTAAGACGGAAGAAAGAAAAAAAATGGGCGGGAAAGTCATAATGATGGATTTTACAGTCGCTTTTGGACAACTGATAAGAATTCTTGGTTTAGTCGGTATTGGTATCGGCGATATTATTAAAGACGACGGTTCGCTTTTTGACGGAAATATTTTTGACAGAGTAAAAGAATCAACCGGCCAATCAATTAACAAATTAGCAGAAGCCTATAATACCGGAGGAGTGATTGGAGTCGCGGGACAAGTGGGAAAAAATTACATTGAAAATGCGGAAAATCTTTTATTTTGGAGAAAGAAACCAGGTTCCGGCGAAGAGGAAAGTAAGGAACAAAATCAGAAACAAGAAGATTTACAAAAACAAATGGAACGAAAAGACGGACATGGGAAATACGACGAACCAATACCTCAGCAGGAGCCGGCGGGACCTGACCCTGAACATTTGAAATTAGCTACGATTGGCAAAGGTGAAGGAGCGGAGCACGCTTTTATCAGGCAGATAGAACACGACCCGGTAAAATTTGGTTTTAAGGGAGACATTGCAGATAAAGCGGAGATTCATGCTTTTGCCGGCGCAGAGGCGCATAGAATTGCCCTTGATAAAGGTATTATTAAAATAAATCCTGATGGAACAATAGTACAAATAAGAACCGAAGTCGCTGATAGAATAGCTGTTCCAATAGACGTGGTTGACGGGAAAGTTTCCGTTGAAGAAATTGACATGACCAACGGAGCCGTTGGCTCGCCCGATACTATCAACGCTTATGAATACGGTTATACACCCCCGCCACCCCCGTCGCCATCCTTGCCAATTGGGCCAGAAGTTCCAACAATGGCCGAAGAGGCAATAGTTCTGCCGGTTGCTCCTTATGGGCCTGAATTAGCAACTTTGCAACCCGACCTTAATATAGAAGCGCCAATTCCCTTACCTCAGGACGTTCAGGATAACATAGATGACTTCAATAATTTAATGGAAAACAACGGGAGTGAAAAAGATGTGAGTAAAGCTATTGAATCCTTAGTAAATGATTATAGGGATAATCGGTCTTTGGCCGGGGATCCGGAGTTCAATCAAACGATAAACAAAGCTTTAAATCACCAATTGGAAGATATTTTAGAAAAAGGCGGAGGTTTGTTTAGGGGTCGAACCGATCAAGCTATAGAAAACATTGTTAAAGACATGACTCAGGTTAATGGTTTTTCAATTAATGAAGCCAATGCTTTTATAAAACAAATCGGCGGGAGTGACGGAATCAGCCTTGAAGACATGATGCATTTTACTTCCAATGGTCAATTTAATCAGGAGCGTTTGCAATGGGCAATACAAGATTTTAATCAGATGATTCATTCAGGGAAAATTCCAATAAATGCGGAATTCACTCCGCGCTGGGTTAATTTGATTGATGAGGCCGGAAAGAAGACTCCCAAGCTGGTTAATATGAGAATGGTTAATAATAATGTTGAAATGGATTTAAACAATGACGGAATAAGCGACGAGGTATATAATCCCAAATCCGCCGAGAATATAATGAAGTCATTCAGCGAGCAGGAAAAAATAATGCATGAAGCGGCGGCTAAAGCCGCGGAAATGGAAGCAACCCGGAGATTTAATGAAGGAGTAAAGGCAAGCGGCCAAAGAATAGAAGAAATGAAACGGACGGATATTGGTATACCTCATAAAGAAAGCGGGATGGAGATCAAACAGGAAACTTTAGCCGAACAGGCGACCAATCAGGGCATGGCCAGAACATTCACTCCGGGAGAAGGACCGGATGACACGACATCGTTAAAAGGTCCTTTACCAGAGACAGAGACATCGGGCGAAAGCGTGACTAAAGAAGTCCTTAAGAAGACGTTTGTTCCGGAAGCGAGGCCGGATGATACCGATTCTTTGACCCATACCCATTTGCCTGGAGCGAAAAGTCATGGTGAAAATTTAACCAACGAAGCTTTTAAGAAAACATTTAGTCATCCATCTTCTTCTGAAGGAGTAACACAATCGATTCCCTCCCCAGTAGAAAATCCGCCCATTGCGGATGGTAGAGCAGTTCCTCCTCCGCCCTTAGGC
>CAZAGY010000048.1:0-1925 GCA_964485025.1 uncultured Gammaproteobacteria bacterium | reverse complement strand
CAGTTCCTCCTCCGCCCTTAGGCAGGATGCCGACATTGGGTGGAGAAGGGGCGGAAATACCGCCGGTTCATCATGTGGATACGGTGCCGGGGAGTGACCAGTTGGATTTATCCAAAGTTCCGGGGAAAGGTTCCACGCCCGTTTTCACTCGGGCGCCAAAACCTTTTTCCATAGAGGATACTTTTATGCCCGGAAGTAGAGCGGGAGTAAACATGGAACTTGATCCCTTGCCTGCGCCTGATAATTTATCAGAGTCAGCCGTTCAGACCCTTGATCATTTGAAAAATATTGCGAAAGGAGTTGTCGGTCAGCCTGGCCCGACCATTGAAAGAGCTGATGCCTTGGAAACATTAGCGAGGTTAAAAAAGTCCAATCCCTCTGATTGGGAACGGATTTTAGAAGACCATCAGAGTAAGGGAGAAAATTCCGCATTAAGGGAACATTTACTTCAAGAAAGGGCTCAATTAAAAGATGAACTAGAAAAAATAGCTAATAAGCCGGTATCAACTCCTAAAACAGCAGAAGTGCCATCAATAATTCAACACAAACCTGAAATCATTCAGCATCAGCCTGCTGTTCAAGTGGAGCCGGTTCCTGTCCCGCCTCCTGCGCCATCTATCCGGCCGGAAACCATTCCGCCGACATCCCAGTCGCCGGACAATCTGCCGGTCGCGGAGTCCGCACCCTCTGATACGACTTTAATCAATTTCATTAAACAAAAATTCGGGGAAGGAAACATTAAAAGTAAAACGATCGGAGATAAATCATACTTGACACATACCAGTGCAAGAGGAGAAGTGACCTATCTTAAGCCGGACGGAGTTAAGATGACCTTTGATGAGAGTGCCGGCATAAGATTAAGAGATGGCGGATTAACCGGTGATGGTGCTGCCAATATTGTTCGAGAAGCTCGAGAAGCAAAACAAGAAGCAACTAAAGATTTATTAAATGATATGGACGATATGATGCAGCAGGCGAGAGGAAGAAAATAGATTATTTTTATAATATAAAAGGAAGGCGTTTTTTCGCCTTCTTTTTATTATTGATAAGAAAAAAACAGGGCGCCTTTAGGGGCGCCCTTTCATGAGACGAGAAGTCATTTTTTCTTGGCAGCAGGTTCGATTTTTTCCGCGGCTTTTTCCAGAGTCGAAATCCTTTTGGAAATTTTGTCCATGTCCGCTTTCTTAACCTCAACCGGTATAGGCTTTTTTTCCAGCTCAGCTAACTTGGCATCGATCTCAGCAATCCGCTGTATTTTTTCCAGTACTTTAGGGCTCAATTTAACCATGGCAGAGTCCCAGAGATTCTGGTTTCCGCAATTGACGTATTGAGCATACATCGCATTACCGATCGAATCGCCTTTGCCGTAAGCAAGGTCGAAAACCATTTGAGATAGATCGTTTACCTGACGGGCCCGTAGATCGATTTTGCTCTCCAGTACTTTTAATTTGGCGTCGTGTCCGATAATAGTGACGGCATTCTTTGTTGCCAGGTCGGAGATCTTGGAAACCAAACTGTCGGTCGCCCGGAGATTGATCTGCATTATCGCCACATGACCATAAAGATTAGCCGTATGGGTACTTAGCGTGTCAACCCTTGCCTTGACTGAGGACATAGCATCAATAATGGCGACAATAACCGAATCAGTTTTTACCTTTTCTGTTTTCTCTTTTTTATTTTCCTGATGAGAAGAGAACGCCAGAAAAGTCGACGTTATTATTAACCCCAGCAAAATCACACTTCCAATTAAAGTGCCGATAAATGTCTCTTTTTTCATTTTTTCCTCCAATTTGTTTTAAAGATTATATATATCCTATCACAAAATTGCCTTTTTGTCAAGAGGGTACGACAGGGGGAAATAATGAAAAATATAGAAAGCAAAAAGTCGGCTCGATAGCCGACTCTTTTAATTTCTCCTTATCCTT
>CAZAGY010000047.1:3002-6514 GCA_964485025.1 uncultured Gammaproteobacteria bacterium | reverse complement strand
ATATAGGCGCCGTAGCTGTATTGTTTGTCAGTGACAAACACATGGCCAGCTTCTTCAACTTTGACGGTCAAAGTTTCAGCAACCCGACCGGCTAAGTCAGCTTTAACGCTAAAGCTTCTGTTCTGACCATTGGAAATGGTCATCGGGGAAGCTAAAGTAAAGGTGACAGTATCATTTGAAGCAATACCAGCGGCTGAAGATAAGAGTGTGCCTTCCTGGTAAAGTTTTAAGTTAGTGACGGCGCTGCGAGCCAATGAACCAGCAAAGGTTAAAACCAACTGGTTAAGCTCGGCGTCGTTGTTTCCGGCAGTTAACTTCAAAGTGGCGATTTCCGCTTCCTGAGCACCGACTGAAGGATTGGATGGCGTAGCGCCAGCCGCAACAGTAACAGTGCTAATGGCAACGGTACCAACGGTGAAGCTGCTACCACTAACGGGCAAACCTGAGACAGTCGCTGAAGTCTCCACTGCTTTTAATTGGAAAGAGTGGACAGCTCCGGCGGTTACACTGCCGTAGTCAAGGTCACCGCGTAAAGTAATAGTCTTTGATGAATTAGCTGGAACACTAATAGATAAGGTTGGAAATTCAACCTCATGAGTATCAGAATTAATTGTTCTTGATGACGCAGTTAATCTGGTATCTCCTTCGTAAAGGTATAAAGCGCTCCAATCATCGTAAGCACCAATACCCAATCTCTTAAAGGTTAAACCAGTAACCGTAGCGGCACTTGAACCGGCAGTGAGTCTTAATGATAAGATTGAAACATTGCTGGCTCCGTCAGGTAAGGTAGCGCCGGTAACCGGCACTAAACTTACGGTCAAGGCGGAGGAGGCGGTAATACCGCTCCAACCAGGAGTTAAAAGTCCTGATTCAACGCCAGTGACAGAAGTGCCATCAGCATAGGTTTCTCCAGCGCTGATAGTAAGAACGTTAGCCGAGCTATAGCGGTTAGCGGCAAAAGCAGCGGTTGAAACCGCTCTTTTTTTACCGCTTTCAATGACGTAAATCTGGCTTGAACCAGAATACTTGACTAAGCTACCATTAAGGTGAGTTGAAGATGAAGCAACGTCTGAACCCATTTCATAATTGAATTTGGTCAGCAAGTCATCAGGAACCCAGGTAACTTTTGCCCAGTTCGCATCATTGAACAATGCCTGATAAATGGCCTCTGATTTGACCGGTCGAAGCTGCGCGTCTTCAACATAGAAGACAGCGGTTGCATCTTTACCGCCCAAACTGCTGGCAGTTCCGCGAAAGAGTGCTCCATCGCGAAAAGGCATTGGGTTAACGTCGGTATAAGCGGCTAATTCTGAAGAACTAACTACTTTTACCGTAGAAAAATCGGCTGGATAGCCCCATGAAAGATAGACATTATAATGCGGGAAAACGCGCTTGTACGCTCCCTGAATATAGTAGACAGCTGAACTGCTGGCAGTTTTAACCATATCGCCATCAGCGATAGTTACCGCTTTAGCAGGCATAACCACTACTAAACTCAAAAGCATTGAAACGGTTGTTCCCAAAGCAATCAATTTTTTAAGTTTATTCATTTATTAATCCTCTGAGCAGTAAATAGTTTATAAGCTATTTACTGTTAGATATTTCTACACCCCGCCTTAATTTGGGAAATTCTCAGGGGATATCCCGATCTGAAAATTTCTTTGAAAAGGCTCGACCTTTAATCCTCTTTAGAGTAAGCCGGGCTGATTATCCGACCTGGTAAATCAGCTTAGCTAAGGAGGTGTTTATTATTAGGTTTATTAAAGATATATTGTAAATTAATTAATATTATTTTTCCCGAATCATACCGGTCTGCGCCGGAGAATCTCTTTCTATTTTCACTTTAAAATCATTTTTCTCTGATTGTTCTTTTGGTGAAACGATTTGTCCAATGGAACCAAGGTTGAGTAATTGGGTACTTGGTAATTGGGTACTTGGAGACTGGATGTTTTTTTCTATCGGTTCAATAATCAATTTTTGTTCTAAAACAGGTATTTCTTTTTTTCCTGATTCTTCCGGAGGAATATCTTGTTCTGTTTTAGGTTTCTCTATGTTAACTATTTCTTCAACTTCCTGAATCCTGACTAAAGCCAAGGCCATATTTTTATCAGCTAATAATTCTCTGGTTTCGGTTAAAAGCCTTTCAATGTCCTCGGTGGGAATAACCGCAAACGTCTGGCGATGGTCTTGAATCGGCAATGAACCCTTGTCCAATGATTCGGTGTTTAATAAATCCTTATCGGGAAATGGCGCTTTGTTCCGTTCTTGGGAAATCTGTGTCCCTATTTCTTCTTTTAAAACTTTTAATTCTTCGCTAAAATTCCGGGTTAGAGCGTTAAGTTCTGACTCCGATTCCTTGTCACCTGTTTCCGCTCTTTTTACTAAAATTTTGGCTTCAGACAGCCGGTTGTTTAAAATTTCCGCCCTTAAAACAGTTTTTTGAGAAGTATTAAAGGCCAATAACATTTGGCTTTTTTCCACGATTCTTTTAATTGAATATAAAGGGCTGCCGGGTAAAGATTTTCTCGCCACAACAATAGTTTCCAAACCGGCACTAAAAATAAAAAATAAAACCAGCAAACTAACCATCGCCGGTTTAAGAATTAAATTGAAACTATAACCAATTTTTGTTTCAATAGGAAGAGATTGTCTAAAATAATCCAAAATCCGTTCACGAGTTTTTTCCTCTAAAACAGCATTTGGTTTAATGGAATTATATTGTCGGGTTAGGTCTTTAAGCCGCATTATAATATTTTTAATGTTTTAATCGCCTTTACCGATAAGTAAGACGGAGAAAAGGGTTATTTTATACACTTGCTGTGAAGAGACGGAAGGTGAAGAGACTCAGCCTCCAACGGGAGGCTAAGTCTCAAATACTATTTTTCTTTTAAAGCTTCTTTCAATTGTTTAATTCCCCGATAAACCCTCACTCTGACATTTCCTTCCGATTGGTCAATTATTGTCGCGATTTCAGAAAAAGAAAAATTCTCAAAAAAATGAAGATGAACCGCCTCCCGGTATTCTGATTTAATGCAAGAAAGATATTTTTTAATATTCTCCACGGCTATTTTATCTCCGACCTGCTTTTCCATATCAACCGAAGAAGTGATTTCCGGGGCGTCGTCCAAAGAAATATCTTCCTTTTTGGCGCGATAAAAATCGATCACTAAATTGCGAGCGGTTTTATACAAAAAGGCCTGAAAATTATCAATGTCATTTCCTTCCCTGATATAATCATAAATCTTAATAAAAGTATCTCCAAGCAAATCCTGGGCTTTTTCCTTACTAGAGACCTTAAAGTATATAAAACGGTAAATTTTGTCTTTATAGGTGTTATAAAAGACGGTGAAGGCTTGTTCATCACCGTTTTTAATCTGATGAAAAAGAATTTTCTCTGTAATCTTTAACATAACCGTTTTTCTTGGAGGTTCAACCTTCCCTAAGGTATGAACCTCTGGGTGAAGGCTTGTTCATCACCGTTTTTAATCTGATGAA
Organism: uncultured Gammaproteobacteria bacterium; assembly: GCA_964485025.1. Classification (GTDB taxonomy): domain Bacteria; phylum Patescibacteriota; class Patescibacteriia; order UBA2591; family UBA6264; genus JAQTOB01. Next base: position 3,019 of record CAZAGY010000047.1, on the reverse strand, counting down.
AAAGAATTTTCTCTGTA
>CAZAGY010000047.1:0-2902 GCA_964485025.1 uncultured Gammaproteobacteria bacterium | reverse complement strand
CTTTAACATAACCGTTTTTCTTGGAGGTTCAACCTTCCCTAAGGTATGAACCTCTCATCTACTATATATAGTAATAGACGTAATTTATCTTAATATATTTCAGAAAAAACGCAAGTATACAACGGGAAACGAAGAGACTCAGCCTCCAACGGGAGGCTGAGTCTCGTGATATATTTCCTGGGAGGTTCAACCCCTTTGGGGTATGAACCTCTTAATACATAGCGGCGATAACCGGGATAGTTAAAGATTCAGCCAGACTACTAATGGTTTCGGCCGTCTCATAGGTTTCCTTGGCGGGAATAACCAAAATCTTCTTTTTGGCATAACCATTGGAGACCAAGGCATCCCACGAAGTAAACTGTTGTTTTTTACCGTTTTCAATCAGATAAACCGCCGGGGAATCAACATATTTAACCAAACAACCATCGGGATGCAAATCTGATGAAGCCAGGTCATTGCCTAAAGTATAATTAAACTTTGACAGCAAGTCGTCAGGCACCCAGGTGACTAGCGACCATTTCGAGTCGTTAAACAAACTCTGATAAATTTCACCTGACTTAACCGGCCTTAATTTAGCGTCTTCAACGTAGAAAACAGCGGAAGCTAATTTTCCGTGCAATGACTGGGCCGTTCCCCTGAACATTGAGCCGTCACGGAAAGGAACCGAGTCGCCTTCCGAGTACTGGTCTAACTCAACGCCGGTGATTGTCTTAACTGTAGAGAAATCATCCGGATAAGCCCAGGACTGATAAACGGCCAAATGCGGGAACACATGACGCTTACCGTTCAAGATAAGATAAACTCCCGAGGCATCAGCGGTTTTAACCAAATCCCCTTCACTAACCGCGACTATTTCTTCTTCTAAAATAATAGTGTCGGAAACGACTGAAGATTCATTGTAATTTCCATCGCGGAATTTGACATAAACTATTTTTTCGCCGTTACCCTGGTTTAAGGTCCAATATTTTGAGGTCTTATAAGACTCCCAAGTAGCGCCGGCAAAATCACCGGTATTGCTAACCAGTATTTCTGTAACATTATCAGCATTAAGAGATAAAGTAACTGTTCTGGAAACTGTTTTTTCCGCGCCCCAATTGAGCCAAACAGAAATATTGGTCGGGCCGAAGCCAGTCAGCGGAGTTGAACCGCTGCCACCGCCTGGGCTGCCAGTGTCACCGCCAGTAGTCGTAGTGCCAGTGGTCGCAGCGACAACTCTACCTCCAGTTAAACCGCCCGGAGTAAAGTGGTCTGTGGTAATAGTAAAGGTGTTGTTAGTTTTGTCCTGGCTGACTGATTTCCAGTTTTCCCACGTATTGGTTGTTTCATCAAAATATTTCGGTCTTAAATCATCTTCAGTATAACCGGCGGCTTCAATCAAATCCTGGTCATAGGGAATTATAACTTGAACGTCATTGGCAAAGCCGGTAATGGCCGTGCCGTTTGCATCCTTGGCTTCAAAATCATAAGCAAGACCCAAAGGCTTATCTTTGGAATCAGGCTGCATATCTGTTTTCGGAGTGATGGTAACAGTGACGGTTCCGGAAGAAGCCAAGGCTCCGGCCGGAACTTCTATTTTCAAACCATTTGATAAAATAAGACTTTTACTGCTGGAAGAACTGAATGAAGTTGTTTTTGCTTCAGGCACAGTAATGTTCTTTTGAACCAAAGTCAGGTTTTGGGTATTGGCACCGGCCACGGTAGTAACTGTTTTTTCCGCGCTTTCGTACAAGCCGCTGCTAATTTTAGCTACGGCCGTAACATGCCAAGTATCGCCGGAAGTCGCGTTTAAAGTATAAGTGCCGTCAGTCGAAGTGACGCCGGTAGCACCGCCTTTATTAGACCAGGCGCGGACAAAACTGGCTTTCTTTTCTCCGCCAAGAGTGACTTCACCGACAATGGTAGAATCAGAAGTTTTGAACTGCAAATTCTTGCCAGTAGCTGAACCGGCGGCCTGGACAGTCACTTCCAGTAAATCGGGACTAATCAGATTTCGGTTATCCCAAGAAGGAATGCCGGCGCCGATTTTGTAAGTACCGGCCGCCACATTTAAAGTATAATTACCGTCAATATCAGTTGAGACGCCAGCGCCCGGACCGGGTCCTTTAAATTCCGTAACCATAGCCTGGGTTCCGTAATCAACAAAAATCCAAACATTGTCCATGGCTTCGCCGTCCGGGTCAGTCACAGTGCCGGAAATGGAGGCATCAAGTTTTTTAAGTTTAAAATTACGCGTTTCCGTACCGCCGGAGCCGACATTAGTGGCAACTTTCTCATTAATCACCATATATTTATCAGAGCCAAAAGTCATAAACGGGTCAATCCAGGCATCAACATACCAAGAACCGGAACAAAGAGTAATACTGTAAGAGCCGTCATTATCCGATTCAGTCATTTGCCAGCCTCCGTCCGAGCGATGAGCATTGATAAATGACCTGATTCCGGAAACCGCTTCGCCGGAATCATAAGAACCGTTTGAATTGGCATCAATATATAAATGTCCCTGAATAGTGGCATCATTTGCTTTGACTATTAATTCTATTGTCTGGTCAGTGCCGCTGACAACCTGAACTGTTTTAGTCGCCTGTAAAGTATATGTGGAGCCGGGCGGAGAATTCAAACCCATTTCATATTCTGCGGGCGAGGCGCTGGAACCGCCGGGAACTTTAATTTCAGTATAACCGTTGACCAGTCCTCCGCCTTGGAATCCGCCTTGTTCCATACCCGCGCCCATGGAGCCGCCACTTCCGCCGCTGGCGCCACCGCCAGTGGACATGGCTCCGCCCTCGTCAATCATACCGCCTTTTTGCATCATATCTTCCATAGAACCGCCAAAATCCATCATATCATCAAGCGAAGTATCTTTTATCCAAACTCCGCCCCAGAAATCCGTCACCCGGTTACC
>CAZAGY010000046.1:0-6606 GCA_964485025.1 uncultured Gammaproteobacteria bacterium | reverse complement strand
GCCAATATTCCTTTTAATTTAACCGGTTTAATTTTGAGGAAGTTTTTAGCCGCTGGTCAAAAACCGGAGTTGATGGTTATCATTATTCAGAAGGAAGTGGGAGAAAGGATTGTTGCCCGGCCGCCGAGAATGTCCCGTTTGTCGGTAATGATTGGTTTTTATGGTCAGGCGAACATTGTCTGTGAAATCAAGAGAAATAATTTTTGGCCTCAGCCGGAGGTAGACTCAGTCATTTTAAAAATAAAAACTCGACCGCCGCTTATCTCCGATGAAAAAAACTTTTTCAGAATTCTTAATGCCGGGTTTTCTTCGCCACGCAAATATCTCTTGAATAATTTGGTTAAGGGGGGTATAATAAACAAGGAAAAAGGAGTTCAAATTTTTAAAAAAATTGGTTTAAACGAAAAAATAAGGGCGCAAGAGTTATCAGTGGAAAATTGGATTGAGTTGGCAAAGATAGTTAAACAAGTAAACGGGATATATTAAATAACAAATAACAAAAATCAAACAACAGGCAATATTTAATGTTCAAAACTCAAAATTCAAAACGCTTGGAATTTATGATTTAAAATTTTGAATTTGTTCGGGATTTGTAATTTATTATTTGTGACTTCCAATTATTTTATGGCTTTAAAACCCGATATACGTTTAATAATCCTTTTAACCTTTATTGGCACTTTAACGATTGTTTTAGGTTACAGCCAAATCAAAAAAACAATTTATTCCCCTTTCAAAATTTCAGAACAAGCAACGACAGAGATGCCGACCCAGGAGGAGGTCTTGGCGATTCTGGACCAACAGGATACGGATAACGACGGCTTATCTGATTTCGATGAAAAATTTATTTATCAGACATCGGTTTATATTGATGATACGGACAGCGACGGTTTCACCGACAAGGAAGAGGTTGAAGCCAAAAGCGACCCGTTGGATCCCAAATTTACCCCTTATCACATATCTGAACAAACAGGACAAAACGTGCTTGAGCAAAATCTTTCATCAGAAGATGACGTCTCCGACGAGGAAATTTCGATTCAGGAAATCAAAGATTTATTAATTGATAAGGCGGGATTGAGCAAGGAAATTGTGGATAAACTGGATGACAAAACCATAAGAGAGTTATATAATGAAACCAAACAGGAGACGGGTATAGATTTAAATAAATTGGAGGCGCCAGCTGATCAACAGCACCAATTTTCGGATTTGACTGCGGAAGAAATAAGACAGCTTTTGATTGCCCAGGGCGGTGACGAAACAATGTTGAATTCAATTGACGACGAGACCTTAAGGATAATGTTCTTGCAGTCCCTGGAAAGTTCGGGGCTTTAGGACTTCGGATTAAAATATAAAGTATTTTTATGAAATTTATATTTCCACTTAAGAAGGCAATAATGAGCATTTCACTAACTATATTTTTATTAGTTAGTTTATTTTTTCCTCAGAATGCTCAGGCTCAATTTATTACTCACGATATTTTGGCATTATTATTTAACACCGGTCAAAAAATATTAGAAACCACTCGATGGTTAGCGGAAAAAGCCTGGAAATATGGAGGAGCCATTACTTATCGCAACGGCATCAATTTGTTTTTAGGCCAGGTGGCTCAGCAGTCGGCGGAATATATTGCCACCGGAGGCAAAGGTCAAAAACCAATGTTTTTAAGGGACCCGAATTATTGGGACAAACTGGGCGACCAGGTTTTAGGCGAATGGGTTGACCAGACCGCCAGGTCAGTGACCGGGTTTACCGGTCAAAGCCTTTGCGACCCGATTGACCCGACCATCAAATTCAATATGCTCGTTGGTTTTGACCCCAAGTATCAGCAAATGATGTTTACTCCGGATATGAGGTGTTCGTGGAGCACGATAAAAAAGCGGTATAAAGAAATAAGCAAGAAAAAATTGTTTGATTTCAGCGCGGAACTGAACGAAGGTGCGGCCGGTCGTTACCGGGCTGAATTGGCGGCTAAAATTCAGGGAACACCCTCGTTAATTCCCGACGCAAAAGCCGTAATGTTAAAAGGTCTTGATAAAATCGGCCTTGGCGAAGCCAAAAGAAAAGAAATATCAGATAAGTTAAAGAAAATTTCTGATGGGATCGAAAAGGTCTCTGACAGCGCAATGGGAGAACTAAAAAACGCTTGGGCGGAAAACATTGCAGAGTTGGAAGCCCAGAAGAAAGTGGTTTTAGAATCGGATATAGTGAAAAAAGCAAAAATATGTTTTGGCTCTGATAAACTTAAAGCTTGCAGACAAGACTATTGTCGGGCTCTGATGCCGGGTAATCCGCTACCGGAAGATTGTATAAGAGATTATTTAGAATATCGGAAAGACCTTGAAAAAATAATTGAATTTGCAAAACAAGTCGGACAAATCGCCGACAAAGGACTTGACGGCGCAAAAGAGGTTTTAAAATATTTTGCTGATTTCCAGTTCACGGCCGAAAATCTGAGTATGGAGGACCTTAATCGGGAATATAATCCCGAAGCCAGTGACGTGGCGGTCATGTTTAAAGTTCAAAGTCAGTTATTTACAAAACAGGCGGCGGCAATTGAAAATTCCAAGTTTATGCAAGGTCTGACCGGAGACATCAATGGTTTAACGTCAAAAATATCTAATTTGACCCTTACTCCCGGAACCATGGTTAATGAACAAGCCAGAGCGGCGGTAAAAGCCGGAACAGCCGGGCCGGTGGAATATACCGGAGTGGCCGCTGCCGATGCCATCGGGGTTTTTACCAATACCTTGGTTAATAAATTATTGAAACAAGTTTTTGAAAAAGGTCTTAATCCTTCGGTTTCCCCGGAGATTGCCGACAGGACGGCTCCGTTTTTGTCAAACGCCGATGAGTTTAATTCTCCTACCAAAGAAGAAAGCAAGGTTCTTTATGCTGATCTCGCGGTTGCTTCGGTTAAAAGGGGCGGAGAGATTACTATTTATGACGAATTTGCCGTTTGTCCCGAGGACAAAAAATATGCTTTACCGACGAATTGTTTAATGGATAATAAATTGGTCAGAGCCATAGAAGAGGGACTGACGATTAGAGAAGCGATTGATAAGGATTTGTTGGACGGAAACCAATTAGTGGGCAAACCTGATTCCGCAAGTCTGTTAAGTCTGTCTAATATAAAAAAATTAAGAAAGATTAGGATCTTTCCCCTTGGCCTGGAAATCGCCGCTGATAAAATATCCGATGGCGGACTGGGAGACATAGAAGTGTCGTTAAAAGAAATATTGGACGGGTTTAATAACGCGGGCGGCAATTTTTACCATTTAGTTGACCCCAATTGGGTGTTAAAAGCCTCGACGTATCAATGTGATATTAAGGGTTATACGTCCATTCCTTTACCGGAAAGCAACCAAAGGCAGGAAACGTGCGTTGATTTAAAAGATTGCATTCATGAGAGTGAAGACGGACAGTGTGATACTTGGGCTTATTGTACTCGAGAAAAAAATATATGGCGTTTTAATGGCGATATTTGTGACTCCCAATATGCCAGTTGCCGGACTTATCAGAGAACTAAGGATAAAAAACAATTTTCATATTTAACCGATACTTTAGATTTTGCCAGTTGTAATCAAAACAATGCCGGCTGTTCTTGGTACTGTTCGCAATGGGATGAGAATTTACAAGAAGGGGGGAATTGGGCATGTGAAACACCCGGAACTTCTTCTCAATTTGATCGTCAAGAGACTTGTGCTTTGGCGAGTAATTGTTTTCAATCGGACGGATGCCTTTGCACTCAAGCGCTTGGCAGTTGTTTGGTTCCTCAAAATGAGACGAGTTGCGTTTTCCCGATTTATAGTTCTTATGCCAAACAAGACAACGCCAAATTTTTCAATAATAAAATAACAACTTGTTCTTCTCAAAATGAAGGTTGCCGTGAGTATATCAGAACCGCTCCGGGCCTGGGAACCAATTTGATTTTCAACGGCGGTTTTGAACTTGATACTGATGCCGACGGCATCCCGGACGGCTGGCAAGATCCCAATTGGGAAGGAACGGAAACAATCATTTCCGATGAGTATTCTATCGGTTTCCTTTCTTATAAATTTGAGCATTCCGGCGCGGATGAAATGCAAGATTTGACTGGCCGTTGGCAGTTGGTGCCCGTGGTTCCGGGAAGAGAATATACTATTTCTCTTCAGGTAAGAGTTGAGTCAGCCCCAAGCAATTTTACCGTCAATTATTATTTTGATGACGACGGCGTCGGTTACATAGAAGGCAATACCGGTGAAACAACTATTGTTCTTGACGGCAGTGATACTGATTGGCAGGAGCACACCCAGACCATCACCGTGCCGGCAAACAGGTATTATGTTTGGCTGGGTCCGATTATGTTCGGCGACGGCGTAGTTTATATTGATAATTTAAAACTGGAATCAGGGAACGACGCATCATCATATCAACCCTACGGAGAAACCAATAAAATTTATTTAAAGAGTTCCTCTTCTTGCCAGGCCAATGAAGTGGGGTGCGAATTGTATACGCCGGTTAATGGCGACCAATCAATTCCCGGTATTGTTAAAGAGAGCGATAAGTGCAGTTTTACCTGTTTAGGCTACAATACTTTTCAAGAAATGCCCGATAATTTTAATTTCAGCGACCGCTGGGTTAATTTTATACCTTCTACGGCAAAAACCTGTTCTACTCCCGGTTGTGAAGAGTTTACTGACTTGGAAACGGAAGAAATGGAGTATTATTCTTATTTACGTCAGTGTGTTAAGACTAATACCCAGGGCCAGGCGATAATCGACCGCTCGGGAACAACTTTGAGCAGTCCTGACCCAAATCTTTGCCAGTATTATTATACTTGGGTTGGTTCGGAAAATACCGGATACCAGCTAAAAAAATATTTTTTGGAAAAAGACCCCATTACTATAGGGCCGGCGAATTTTATTTCCAGTCCCAGTCTGGATTGGGGCAGTTGCGAGGACAGAGACGATGCTTTGATTAATCCTCATTGTAAGCAGTTTTATGATGATAGCGGCAATATTTATTATCGTTTGTACAAAAATACCATTGCTTGTTCCCCGGATTGCGCCTTATATCGCCGGTCAATCGACCAGTCGGTCAAAACCGCCGTTGCCTCCGAAAGCGAAATTTGTTCAAAACAGGACAATGGCTGTCGGGAATACAAAGGTTCGTTTGGCGATAATATCCGCAAAGTTTTTTCCGATGATTTTGAGGGCGAAGAAAGTGGAGAGATGGATCCCCGCTGGGACAGTCAGGGTTCGATTTCTTCGGAGTCGGTCACTTACCCGGGCTATTCTTTAACGGCCGAGGACAGAGTAGATTTGTCAGTAAATGATTTAGTTTGGAAAAACAAGTCATATTTCGTTTCATTTTGGTTTAAAGGTGAAATGGGCGATGTCGAAGTTAAATTTTCTTCTCTTGTTTCACAGGAGAAAACCGGTTTAATCCGTAATGAATGGCAAGAGGTAAAACTCGGTCCGTTTTATTTTGACAAAGAGCCGTCCGCGGCCGAAAAAATACGTCTGGAAGTCAGTAAAGGGAGTTTCTTTATAGATAATTTTGTTATCAAAGAAATTCAGGACAATCTTTATTTAATCAAGGATTCATGGCTCACGCCCTGCAGTTGCGACACCTTAACCAATCACAATTTTTATTTCACCGGTGCCAAAGGTTGCACAGCCGGGAATACCGCCGGTAATTCCTTAGTTGGTTGCCGGGTTTATCAAAATAGAGCCGGTCAGAATAATTATTTGAAATCGTTTAGCAAACTTTGCTCCAGTAAGGCCATCGGTTGCGAAGCCTTGATTGACACTCAGAATTCTAATTGGCCATTGATAAAGATTTTTAATTCCGGCGGCGCCTTAGAAGATGATGTTATTGTTCCGGCTGACAAATTGCTTTATCTGGTTAATGATTCCAATAACAAATGTGAAAGTAAATACAAAGGTTGTCGGAAGTTCGGTCAGCCGACACTGGATATAGACGGAAATGTTGTTTCATATACCGATGTTTATTTGATTGGCAACCCGGATTTGTACACTGATTCTCCAACCCTTTGTCTTAAAGAAGATGTGGGGTGCGAAGGATATGAAGGACCTATTTACTTTAAGAATCCCGGAGAAAAAATCTGCGAATATAGAAAAGATGTTGTCATCGGAATTGACCAAACCAAGACCGGATGGTTTGAAAAAGACACTGATAAACCCTGTTATTATAATTCAGACGGAACACCTTATGAATTAAACGGAGTTATCTATGGCATTCATTCGAGTAAAGAATCGGATTACGACGGTTGGGTTGGCATTTGCCCCGCAGACCAGTCCGATTGCACAGAATTTATTGACCCCTTAGCTCTGAATTTAATTGGCAACTCAAATTTTGAGATAGGGGAGATTAACGGTTTACCTGATGAGTTTATAAAAAACGTAAATCAAAACCCAATGTACGTTACAGGAGGTTTAATTGTAAAGGACAATAATGACAAATATATTTACAACGGAAATAAATCTTATAAATTATTCGTGGGACTTCCCGGTAATTATTTCGGAATTATTCATGAGCCGGGTGTAGACGTTAAGCCAAATACAAAATACACGATTTCCGCTCACGTAAGAGCAAATTTATATGAAA
>CAZAGY010000045.1:0-6623 GCA_964485025.1 uncultured Gammaproteobacteria bacterium | reverse complement strand
ATCCCGGCGGACCAGCCATTGCCGAACGCGCTCAGCGATGGAAACTCCAAGCTATAAATTCCAAATTCCAAATTCATTTACCAAGACCAATGATTAATTCCAATGATTTTGATTTCAGTTTTTCCGGTCTTAAAACCGCGGTCCTCTATACGGTTAAAAAAAACCTGAATAAAAGGAAAAATGTGAGTTTCATTAAAAATATCTGCGCTGAATCACAACAAGCGATAATTGACGTTTTAATTTCTAAAACCATTAAAGCGGCGAAAAAATACAAGGTTAAAACCGTTTTATTGAGCGGTGGCGTGGCGGCTAATCAAGAGTTAAGGGAACAACTGGCAATAACGGTAAAAAAATTAATGCCACCGGTAAATTTTTTCGTTCCGCCGCGTAATCTCTGCACCGATAATGCGGTAATGATTGCCGCTGCCGCTGCCATAAAATACAGTCGCCTAACGCCGAAACAAAAAATAAAATTAAAAAATAACTGGCAGAAAATAAAAGTTGACCCGAATTTGAGTTTGTGATCTTAAAGTCTGACAAAATTAACCTTTCGGAAAACGAACATCAGACCATTCGTTTTCTGTTTATTTAATTTACACCTGTGTTATTCTCTAAGCCAGAACCAGAATTGATTTTTTAGGGCTTGGCTTAATTTGTGCGCATTGGCGTGAGACAAAACGCCTAAATATGAACATAATAACTGCTCCAATGTTTTCTGATTGATTAATCCTTGCTTATAGTCTTCAATTTTTCGTCTTAATTTTTTAAAAATTCTCTGCTTGGTTTTGACTCTAACTGAACAATAATAAGGCAATAAAATATAACCTAAAAAATCAACGCCTTGTAAAAATTTACGAATAATAATTTTGTCGGGATGTATTTTAAGCCGCAATTCTCGTCCTAAAAATAATTTAATCGGTTTTAATATTTTCTTAAGATATTTTTCACTCCTATCTACAATAATGAAATCGTCTGTATATCGCAAATAATGTTTAATTTTTAATTTATGCTTTACAAACTGATCAAACTTATTAAGATAGATATTTGCGAATAATTGCGATGTTAAATTGCCGATGGGCAGTCCTTTTCTGTTAGAATTTGATTCGCTGGAAACAAAGCTTTCAATGATTTCTTTAATTAGCCGCATCGCCTCTTTGTCTTTTATTTTTTTGTCAATAATGTCTAATAAAATCTGGTGATCTATATTAGCGAAAAATTTAACTATATCACATTTTAAAATAAAACAAGTTTGAGTATTATTGCGATTAACTTTCTTTATTGTATTTTTTAAAACACTGATTCCTTTATGTGTTCCTTTGCCAACGCGGCAAGAAAAAGAATTATTGATAAATGTTGGTTCAAAAATCGGATTAAGAATAGTAAAAACCGCGTGATGAAACACGCGGTCGCGAACGGTAGCCTTGTGAATGTGTCGTCGTTTAGGATCAATAATATAAAAAGAAGTGTAGAAATCATGTTTATATTCGCAGTTCTTTAGGCTTTGGTATAACTGAAAAATATTTTGTTCAAGATTAAACTCAAATTTTAAAACATCTGACTTTTTCTGTTTATCCTTTTTGAACTCATCCCAGGCAGAAAAAAGATTTTCTAAAGATATAATTTGATTAAATATATTTTTAATAAATTTCATATGATTGAAGAATTTGACATGCCTCTTTTAAAAAGCGCTTACGAACTCTATAAAACTTTTTATGGTTTTCGTAATCATATTCTCAAATCTGATCGCTATGCTATTTGGCAGAGAACGGAAAATTTAGTTTTAGAGATTTTTGAACTGATCTTTTTGACCGGACAGCAAAGTAAAATTAACAGGGTACCAACCCTTGAAAAAATCAGTGCCAAATTAAATCTTTTAAGAGTATTTGTTCGCTTAATGAAGGATGTAAAAACGATTGATCAGAAAAAGTATATCCTGCTTCAGCAAAGCATTGATGAAATTGGCCGAATGTTGGGTGGCTGGTTAAAATCCAGTAAGGAGTTATAGGGTTCGCAGCTAAGAAATTACTAAACCGTCCCGTTTGGACGGAACGGTTTAGTTTGAAAAAGAGAGACTTCGGCAGAACGGCCGAGGCGGAACCGTAGTTCTCGTTGGCATTGCTGACATCGTTCGTGTTGAACTTAACCTTGTTGTCGTTGAAATTGAAGTACGGAGCGTTCGAGAACTTGCCATCGGCATCCGGTAAATTGTATTCATCCATCCAGATCACTGCCAATTAAGTTTTACCTCCGCCAGTGAGCGGACTATATACTTTCTTGGCTGTATTTTATTCGGCAGCAGCCCTTCGATAAACTCAGGACACCTACACCAGATAAAGACAAGCAGTATCTCTTCTTTAACAACACGCTCTGGCTAACCTTGGCCAGCCAGACTCTGGTTGTTTTCTCCCGCCTCCGCCAAGGCTTTGGCGGGCAGGTAAAAAGAGAAATTTCGGCGAGAGTGATCCTTGAACCACTCTTCATGAGCCTACTTTCATTATTAATATATTAAAAAATATTTTTTAGTCAATATTTGATAAAGAAAAAAGGGTTCAACCTACCAACCATTGACCGGCTGACAGATAGAACCCTATGGATTGCTTGCCGCGAATTCAAGATTCAAAAAAACAAAAATTTCAAAACCTCAAGTTCTCAAAAGTCAATTACTGCGGCAGAACGGCCGAGGCGGAACCGTAGTGCTCGATGGCATCACTGACACCGCGCGTGCCGAACCTAACCCTGCTGTCGCCGAAATCGAAGTACGGAGCGCTCGAGAACCCGCCATCGGCACCCGGGGCGAATTTGTCGCCCGAGCAGTCCATGTCCAGTTCCTCCCAACGGACGAGCCGTTCGGGATGGGTCAGAACGATGGAACCGACTGCGAGAGTTCCGAGACCGAACTCGTTGGCCACGAAGACCTCACGAGCCCGACGGACAGACTTGCCACGATGGCGCATGCCGAGCTGGGCGGCGACGATCAGGATGTCGCCCTTCTGCGTCTCGGCGATGAGATCCAGCGCATGTGCCGTGCGAGCGTGAACTCGCAACTGCGCTGGCGTGATCTGTCCCTCACAGTAGTTGTAGAACGACCGGGAGGCCGCGATCTTGGCGTGAACGAGCTGGACCGCCTGACAGTACTCCTGTGCCTGATTGGTCACTTCGGGGAAGTGTTTCTTGACCAGTGCGTCGACCGACGGAATGGCGAACCATCCTTCGGCGCCCTCGGGAAGCGCAGGCAAGTTCTTGGCGAACTCAATGGCCTGGCTCGGGTCGAGATCGAAAATCTTGGCGATTGCCTTGATCTGATCCGCGATCGGCTTCGGCCCTTTGTACTCCTTCGGGTACGTGTAACTGGAACGAACTTCCTCGTTGGCGTATTGATTGGACACGGCCAGTTCGGCGATGAGCTTCGCGATCCCGTCCTGCAGTTCGCCACCGCGCTCGTTGAGCCGCTGTGCGCGTGCCTCGTCGAGCTTGGACTTGTTGTAGGCGGCCTCAAAGAGACCGACCGCGTGGAGACCTTTCGGGTCTCGGCTGGTGATCAATGTTTGAAACATCGTCATCCTCCTTTTTGTTAAGAACTGTTAATTCAATATCGTATATATTATAAGCAAAAATCGGACAAAAGTCAAGAGGAAAAATAACTGGCGGAAAATAAAAGTTGACCCGAATTTGAGTTTGTGAAAATATTTTTAATTAAAAATCGTCCGAATCGGACGATTTTTAATTTTATTTTTAAATATCCTTAACCAATTAAATTTATTTTCTGACCAATATTCTTCTTCTTGGCGATTTGATAAACCAAATGAGCAGTAAATAAATCCTGAATCGCCAGTCCGGTTGAATCAAAAATCGTGATCTCTTTATCGTTGGTCCTGCCGATTTTTTGGCCGCTGACAATTTCTCCCAACGAAGCGTAAACATCTTTTTCTCTGATAATTCCCTTGCTTAAAGGCACGTTTATCTCGCCCGAATGGCTGGCTTGAGCCCAATCATCAATGAAAATTTTGCCTTTTTTCAGAATCATCGGATCCAGTTCCTCTTTATCTTTAGCATCGGCGCCGATGGCATTGATGTGCGTACCGGGTTTAATCCATTCTTTTTTAATAATCGGTTTTTCCGAAGGGGTGACGGTAACTAAAATATCTTGCCTAGCCGTTTCGGCTAAAGACGCTTTTTTAATTTTAATTTTTAAACTTTTTAATTGTTTTGACAGCCATTTAGTCTTGGCCTGATTAATGTCAAAAACCAAAATTTCTTCTATCTTTCTAACCTGACAAATAGCCGCTATTTGAAATAAAGATTGGACTCCGGCGCCCACCACTCCCAAGGTTTTGGCGTTTTTTCTGGCCAAATATTTTGTCGCCACCCCGCCGGCGGCGCCGGTTCTCATGCCGGTGATATAAGTTCCGTCTAATAAAGCAACCGGCAAACCCGTCTTAGCTTCATTTAAAACAATGGCGGCTATGACCGTAGGCAGGCCCTTTTTGGGATTTTGTGGATGAACATTAACGATTTTTGTTCCCGCCATGTCCAGTTCCGGAGCAAATGAAGGCATAATCCGCAAATCGCCATGGTATTTTTCAAAATACAGATAATTTTTAGCCGGCATCTGCACTTTTTTCCGACCATAACTGGCAAAAGCCCTTTCCACTCTTTCAATAACCCTCTTAATTTCAGATAAAGGGATTATTTTTTTAATTTGACTTTGGCTTAAAACCAAAATTGTGTTTTTAGGCATAAAATATTATATTTACATTTTAAATTCTTTATTTATTATTATACGTTTATATGTTTTGGTAATATCTGATTCCGAAAACATCCATTAAAAATATTTTAAGATTTCGAATATTCGGGAATATCTATTTTTTTTAATTCGTCATCCTGATTAACGTATTCTAAAAAATCCCTGGTGTTATTAAATATCTTTTTGGGGATTAAATACCCTTTGCCTTTATATCTTTCGCATTCATCATGAAAATACTCCCGACAAACAAGAGGACGCCGGGAATAGACGGTACATTTACCCTCCTGGTCCAGGGCATTACATCTATTATGGATTTTAATGTTCCAGGTATCGTCGCCGTCTATGAAGACTGTGATATCGTGAAGAAGAAACCAAACTATTTCGTCTATGTCATATTTATCTCTCGGCTCACCGATGTTTACGACCACGTATTCGCAACATTGAGTGCAATTCCGGCATAATTTTCTGTTTTCCTCAGATGTTTTTATTGATGTTGACATTTCATTAAACCTCTTACTTTTTATCTAGAATTATAATAATTTTTTTAAATTGCTCGAAAAGATGAGTGAATCTTTAAACTAAAACTCATTATTACATTTTAATTAAATCGTTCAAGCTCTTCCTGAAATCTTTGCATAAAAATTTCGCTTGATGCCGTATCATCGGATGTATTGCTTTTAATTTTAGTGTTGGCTAAAATTTGCGAAGCAATAAGATAAATATTCCCGATAATTCGTTTTGAGCGAGGTATTTGCGTAATTTTGATAAAATATTGTATATTAGACGAACTTATGATATAATTTGATTGTTCTGTTCTTTTGTCCTAATTATAGGACAATTTTCTCTTTTATACAATAATGAAAATATTAAACATTCGCAATGAAAATCGTTAGTAAATCCGAAAAACAAACTATTATTCTGGGTAAAAAATTTGCCCAACATTTGCAAGGCGGAGAAATTATCGGTTTAACCGGTAATTTAGGTGCGGGCAAAACCGTATTTATTAAAGGCATGGCTCAAGGACTGAAAATTAAACAAATAATCACCAGCCCGACTTTTGTTTTAATGAAGGTGTATAAGACGAATAAACGCGAATCTGAAGCAAATTTACACGAATCACAAATACAATGGTTTTGCCACATAGACGCTTATCGGCTAAAAAACGGGCAAGATTTAATTAATATTGGCGTTAAAGATTATTTGTGCAGACCAGATACCGTAACCGTCATTGAATGGGCTGAACGAGTAAAAAACATTTTGCCAAAAAATAAAATTTCTGTTAAAATAAAAACTGGAGAGAAAAACGATCAAAGAATAATTGATATAATCAAGTAAAGTAAATGGATCCTCGTTACGAACCAAAAAATTGCGAAACAAAAATTTACGAGCTCTGGGAAAAGAGTGGGTTTTTTAATCCGGATAAGCTCCCGGGTAAAAGAAGGAAAAAATATTCCATTTCCATTCCGCCACCCAACATTACCGGCTCTCTGCATATGGGTCATGCTTTAAATAATACCATTCAGGACATTCTAATCCGCTACCACCGTATGCAGGGCAAAAAAGCTCTTTGGATTCCGGGTATTGACCATGCCGGCATCGCCACCCAAAACGTGGTGGAAAAAGAACTGGCTAAACAGGGATTGACCCGTCATCAATTGGGCCGGGAAAAATTCGTGGAAAAAGTCTGGCGATGGAAAGAAAAATACGGCAATTTAATTTTGGATCAATTGAAAAAACTTGGCTGTTCCTGTGACTGGTCGCGAACCCGCTTTACTCTGGATAAAGAATATGAAAAAGCCGTCCTAAACGCTTTTGTTAATTATTACAAAAAAGGATATATATATCGCGGCCCCAGGATCGTGAACTGGTGTCCCCGTTG
>CAZAGY010000044.1:0-6630 GCA_964485025.1 uncultured Gammaproteobacteria bacterium | reverse complement strand
ATCTTCCCGCAACCCCGGTTGAGGAAACAGGCGGGGAAGAAAAGAATGTTTTAGCCACCACGGAAGAGAACGACGTTGCGGGAGGATTTAATAATTTCAACAGCACCAATGCCGTCAAACCGGAAATTGATTTAATCGATGAGTCGGCGCAGGTTCTGGGCGTTCCCTTTACCGTTCAGGCCCCATCGGCCGATTGGGATGACCTGCATAACGAAGCCTGCGAAGAGGCGGCCATAATTATGGCCAAACATTGGTTGGCCGGAGAAGACTTGAATCAAGAGAAGGCGGAAGAAGAAATTCAGGATTTGGTCAAATGGCAGACGGAAAATTGGGGTGGGCATTATGACTTGAGCGTGAAAAAAACCATAGAATTGGCTCAGCAATATTTTAAAATAGAGAAGATATATTTTACTCAGGTAAGAGACGGGGACGACATAAAGAAAGAATTAAGCGAAGGAAACCTGGTGATTGTCCCGACTGCCGGGAGATTATTAAAAAACCCTTATTACAAACAGCCGGGGCCGCCTTATCATATGGTGGTGGTTAAGGGCTATGAAAAGAATGAGTTTATAACCAATGACCCGGGGACAAAAAGAGGCGAAGATCTTGTTTATGAAGAAGACGTTCTTTTGGCCGCCATTCATGATTGGCCATTGGGATTGGGAGAAGGGCACGAATTGGAAAACAACGAGAAGGCCGTCGAGGTTCTGAAAGGAGATAAAATAATGATCGTGGTGGAGAAATAAGTTTTTATTTAAGATTTTTTATCTGTCAAAAAATCATTATTGGGGTCTAGATCATTATTGGGGTCTGACCCCGGAAAATACCCTTCTAAAGTTAGTTTCAGAAGCGGTTTTTAGACAGTCCCTTCGAAAATATATAGTTTTTTTAAAATCAGTAAAACCAGGTCGAACCTTGCTCACAGAATAAAAAGAGGACTACCCCCTAAAATTTAATTGAGAAATATGTTATGGAGATAAAAAAATTTGGCCAAAGCATTTAATTAAAAATATGACAATTATCAAATCAAAACATTTTATTTTAAGGCCATTTAAGAAAGGAGACGAGAAGTCTTTATTAGAAAATATAAACAATAAGAAGATATATCGAAATACTTTAAATATTCCTTATCCTTATACCTCGAAAGATGCTAAAGAATGGATAGCAAAAAACTTAAAAGAAGCTAAAAAGAAAATTTCGACAAGAATTAAGTTTGTAATTGATATTGGCGGAGGGGTTGCCGGGTCAATTGGTTTAGTCAAAACTAGAGAGCATAAAGCTGAAATCGGTTATTGGTTAGGTGAAAAATATTGGAATAAAGGAATAATGACAGAAGCGGTGAAATTGGTAACAAGATTTGGATTTAAAAAAATGAAGCTAAAAAGAATTTATGCTTATGTTTATCCTTTTAATAAAGCTTCAATGCGGGTTTTAGAAAAGACTAATTATAAGTTTGAGGGGATTTTAAGAAAAGATGTTAAAAAAGATAATAAATTTATGGACGATTATCTTTTTGCAAACGTGAGATAATAGCCGCCAAAATTTACTCTGAAACTCAGAAAAATTAGTGGAGGTAATGTCCGTCGCAGATGGAGCCAAGAGGTAAAAAAATTAGAAAAATAAATTATACCAATGAATTTAAAAACCATAGTTTTTATTACAAAGAATTCATATAAGTTTCAAATAGCAAAAATTGCATTACATGGTAGTGGGGTTAATCTTATTCAAAAAAATTAGATGTCCCTGAGATTCAAGATGAATCAGTCGAAAAAATAGCCGCGTTTTCCGCACGTTGGACAAGTAATACTTTAAAAAAATCTGTGGCAGTGTTTGATGGTGGATGTTATGTTGAGGCGCTCAATGGATTTCCCGGACCATTTATTAAATACATCAATAAGTGGCTTTATGCGCAAGACTTTCTCCGTATTATGCATGGCAAAAAAAATAGACGTATGGTATGGAAGACTTGTCTTACATACTGTGAGCCAAACAAAAAACCAGCGATATTTGAGAGTTATTTTAAGGGAAAATTTATTTAAAAAGCAGGTAAAAATCCATACAGAAAAAACTATGGATGGATGGATACACTTTTTGTGCCGGATGGTTTTTCAAGGCCACTGTCTGAGCTGCCGACAAAAGAATACCTCCAATTCTGGGGCAACGTTAAGAATTACGATAACTGGGAAAAATTATTAAAGTATTTGAGAGATAGAAATTATCTCAGAGCCCGATTATCTTAGTGCCCGACCCCATAATTAATAAAAGATTTTTTTAATTTATGGAAGAAAAACTAAAAAAATATTTCGAGGGTTTAGAAAAGAAAGAAAAAATTCCGCGTCCAGAAACCCGTGATTTAATTATTCTTGACGGCCGTTTTGCTCAATACGGCGGAGGTGATCAGTATATTTTTATTCGTTTTATTGATGATAATTCCAAAATAGTTATCAGCGCCGAAGATTGGAATAATTTTTCTTACGAAAAACCTCCAAAAGAGATATTTTTAGCGAAACACTTAGTAGAACAAAATTTAATGACCGAGGAAGAATTACAAAAAGTTTATTGGGGACCCGAACAGAAAGTCCATCCTTATTTAAAAGGAGAAGTCGGATTTTTTGGGAGTTATAAAAAAAGCAATAATAATTAAATTATTTTGGGGTCTGACCTTGGGAAACGCCCTTCTAAAATTGTTCTCAGAAGCGGTTTTTAGACAGTCTTTTCGAAAATATATAGTTTTTTTAAAAACCAGTAAAACCAGGTCGAACCTGGTAAAATACCAGTTTTCGTTCAGGTCGGACCTGAACGAAAGATAGAAGAGCACAAAATTAAATAAAAAAAATAAAAAATAATATGGAAGAAGAAATTTTAAAGAAAATTGAAGAGCAAGACAAAAAACTTGAAGCGATTTATCGTTCCGTTGAAAAGATGAGAAAGTATTTTCTTTGGACGTTAATTATCACCGTAATTATGATTATTCTGCCGCTTATCGGGCTTGTTTTTGCGATTCCAGTATATTTGAAGTCATATGACTTTGGAGCAATGGGTTTTTAGTTTTTAAAATTAAAAACCGTGAAATACCCGGGTCAGACCCGGTGAGGGCGGGAATAAAGAGTAGGATTATATAATATGGGAAAATTCGGATGAGGTTGAGAGATGAGATTATAAAATGGTTGGGAGTAGGGGTTTAATCAGTGAAATCAGGTCGAACCCGACAAAGAACTGACAAAAAATAAGAATCGAAAAATTAATTAAAAAGCAAAAATATGGCAATAATTGAGAAAAAAGTTTGGCCGAAGTATTTCAAACTTTTAAAATCGGGAAAAAAGAAATTTGAGTTGAGAATGGCTGATTTTAAAATCAAGGAAGGAGACACTTTAATTTTAAGAGAGTGGGACCCGAAGAAAAAAGAATATACCGGCGGGAAAATTAGGAGAAAAGCCGGATATGTTTTAAAATATAACTTGAATGATCTTTGGCCCAAAAAAGATGTTGAAAAATACGGCCTTTATATAATTCAACTTTAAAGTATGACAAACAAAGAAGAATTAACACAAATTTTATTAAAAGCCAGAACGAAAACATATGTCAGCGGCGGAGGTGTTGTACGGCCAGCCTTGAGTGGAACAAAGCAATTGGAATATAAAGAAGGGAATTGGTTTTATCGGGATGTTTATTATACTGGCAATGGTATCTTTATGGGACTGGAGACAATTTATAAAGATAATGAGCCGGTTTGGGCGATGTCTTATTATGGCAATTTTAAGAAAATGTCAGGGGAAGAAATTGATAAAATTCTCGGAAAAGCTTTATTAGAAAATTGGCAAGATGCACGAACCTGGAAGCATGTTGAATGGGAATTTGAAGATTACAAATATATTTGTGAACCGGATGAAGCCGAAGATTTAGAGCGAGAAGAATTTATCGGTTCCATAGAAGAAATGGCAGGAAGGGAGAAAATTTATAAGCAAGGCAAGGACGTTTATACCTTTGTTTATGCCGGGGGCTTAATTAAAGGTTTTTAGAGAACAAACACGTTTAAGACGGAGTAAAATAACCAGGTCGAACCTGGCAAAAAAAAGATTTAAAAAATTAATTAAAAATAAATTTATGGCCAAGTTAATTTTTGACATCGAAACTATAGGGGAAAATTTTGATGAGCTTGATGATGTGACCCAGGAAAGCTTGGGGCGGTGGATTAAAAAAGAGTCATCTAATGAATCCGATTATTCTGAAGCCCTCAAGGAATTAAAAGATGGGCTTGGTTTTTCGCCGTTGACCGGTGAAATCGTGGCGATCGGGGTTTTGGATTATGAAAAAGATAAAGGAGTGGTGTGCTATCAGTCCCCGGGAACGAAGGAGTCAGAATCAGAGGAAAAAGGTATCCGGTTTCGCCCGATGACTGAGAAGGAAATGTTGGAGAATTTTTGGGACGGAGCGAAAAATTATCAGGAATTTGTGAGTTTTAACGGACGGGGGTTTGACGTGCCATTTTTAATGGTTAGGTCCGCCATTCATGGTATCAGGCCAAGCAAGGATTTGATGTCCAATCGCTATTTGAACATTCAAAAATTTGAAGCCAAACACATCGACCTGCTTGACCAATTGTCTTTTTACGGGGCCGTTCGCCGTAAGGGTAATCTTCATCTTTGGAGTCGTGCGTTTGGCATTACCAGTCCAAAGGCGCAGGGAGTGACTGGAGACGACGTGGGACGGTTGTTTAAAGATGGAAAGTTTTTAGATATTGCGAGATACAACGTGGGAGATCTCAGGGCGACAAAAGCCCTTTATGAATACTGGGAAAAATATTTGAAATTTTAGCAGAACAACCAGGTCGGACCTGACGGGGAATAGAAACATAAAAAGTTAAATAAAAAATATGAATTTTAATGAATATCAAAAAAGATCAAGAAAGACGGCCATTTATCCGGAAAAAGGAAAAAATTTCATTTATCCGGTTTTAGGATTAGTTGGTGAAAGCGGAGAAGTGGCGGAAAAAATTAAAAAAGTTTTAAGAGAAAAAAAAGGAATTTTAGATGAAAGGACAAAAAAAGAAATAAAAAAAGAATTAGGCGATGTCTTATGGTACTTGGCTCAGATTGCCGTAGAACTGGGGTTGTCTTTGGATGAAATAGCATCGGTTAATATTGAAAAATTGGAATCACGGAAAAAAAGAAACAAACTTTTAGGAAACGGAGATAATAGATAAAAAAATAGGATTAAAAAATATGAAAAAAGTTATTGTCGCGGTTTCAGGAGGATTCGACCCGCTGCACGTAGGACATATAGACATGATCAACGAAGCGAAGACGCTGGGCGATGAACTGGTGGTGATTCTGAATAACGACAACTGGCTGCGCGAGAAGAAGGGACACGTTTTTATGCCGCAGGATGAGAGGAAAGAGGTTCTGGAGGCGCTGCGGGCGGTAGACCGAGTGGTCTTGAGCGAGCACAGGCCGGACGATGGAGACAAAAGCGTTTGCCGCGAGCTTAAAAAATTGCGACCTGACATCTTCGCCAACGGTGGCGACCGTAAGCCAGACGGCGACCCGGTGCCGGAAGTCGATCTTTGCGAGCGGCTGGGGATCAAGATGGTTTATAACGTGGGCAAACGGGGGAAGATCCAGTCAAGTTCTTGGCTGGTTAAGAAATAATTTATACGTATCTTTGCCAGCGTTTTAAAAAAAGAAATTGTTCGCGAATTTTTGCCGTCAGGACGATTTCTTAGAGTCATAATGTTTTGGATGACCAGGAAAGATTTTTAGAGTTTGTCGGGAGATTAAAAAATTTCTTTCTTTTGGAGAATATAAAAGTCAAAGGAATGGAAATTCGCCGGATTTAGAAAAAAAATTATGAAATACATAGATCGTGTATATGGGGAGGTTGAAATTACAGAGCCGGTCATTCTGGAACTTATAAAATCCACTTTTCTACAGAGACTGAAAGACATAGACCAGGGCGGTTACCAGCCCCTTTGGATTAAACCGGAAATGGAGGTGGGTGAACATGATCACAGCCGTTTTACTCATTCAGTGGGCGTTTATTTATTGCTCCGTAGATACGGTGCGGGAATTGAAGAGCAGATTGCCGGTTTAATTCACGATGTTTCTCACACAGCTTTTTCCCACTGCATTGATTATGTTTTAGATACGGGCTCGGAAAAAGAACACACTCATCAGGATAATATTTTTGACGGTTATATAAGGAAAACAGACATACCGGCAATTATTAAGAAAAACGGATTTGATTTGGAATATATTTTGAACGATAAAAATTTTCCTCTGAAAGAGAAAAACTTGCCTGATTTATGCGCTGACAGGATAGATTATTCTTTAAGGGAGGCGGTAATTTTTAAAGAGGTAGATGATAAAACGAAAAAATATTTTTTGGATAATTTGATTACGGAAAATGATAAATGGCTATTTAGAACTTTTGAGAGCGCCAGGAATTATGCGGAAATGTTTTTTAGGTTAAACGCGAATTATTACGCCAGCTTTAAGGGAGCAATAATGTTCAGAACGGTTGGTGATTATTTGCGATATGCTTTGGAAAAGGGATACATTTCCGAAGACAGTCTTTATACAACCGACAAATTGGTGATAGAAAAAATCAGTAAATTTTTAAATAAAGATGAAA
>CAZAGY010000043.1:0-6630 GCA_964485025.1 uncultured Gammaproteobacteria bacterium | reverse complement strand
TTCTCATCATTATTAGTTATAATAGTCAAATCACTAAAAACTTCATTATCGTCAAGGGGAATTTCATCGATATTAACATCCTTATTGTATCGGTATTTTATCAATTTTAATGTTTTTTCAATAATGGTTAGGTTCTTCAACCCTAAAAAATCCATCTTCAAAAGACCAAGGTCTTCAATGGCATGCATCTCATACTGGGTAATAATGGTTTTTTCTCCTCCTGACACGTCATATTGAGTCGGCACATACTGATCAAGGGTTTCAGGGGTAATAACTACGCCACAGGCGTGTTTTGAGGCATGGCGGGCCACACCTTCAAGTTTTTTAGCCGGATCAATAATATTTTTAGCGTCCTGATTGTTTCTGTAAATTTCCCTTAATTCTTCAGATGCTTCCAGGGCTTTTTCCAAAGTCATGCCAAAAGGTATCATTTTAGCCAATTTATCGCAAAAAGTGTAAGGATAATTAAGGACGCGGCCAACGTCTCTGACCGCGGCCCTGGCAGCCATGGTGCCAAAAGTGATAATTTGAGCCACATGGTCCCGGCCATATTTTTTTTCCACATAATTAATAACTTCGTCGCGCCGAGTATCAGTGAAATCAAGATCAATATCAGGCATACTGATTCTATCAGGGTCAAGAAATCGTTCAAAAATCAAATCATATTTTAAAGGGTCGATATTGGTAATATTTAATATATGGGAGACAATGGAACCGGCGGCACTTCCTCGGCCCGGACCGACAACAATATCATTTTTTTTAGCCCAGTTTACAAAGTCTTGAACGATTAAAAAATAAGAAGCAAATCCGGTTTTTTTAATTATGTTTAATTCGTACGTTAGACGTTCGGAGATTTCTTTGGTTTTTTTATGATAACGTTCATGAAATCTTTGCTCGCATAAATCATTTAAACATTCGTCAGCCGTTTTATTTTCCGGTAAGGGAAAATAAGGGAGTTTGATTTGTTTCAATTCAATTTTCAAATCGCACATTTCAGCGATTTTTTCCGTGTTAGCAATGACTTCAGGATGTTCTTTAAAAGCTTGTTTCATTTCTTGGGGCGAGCGAAGGGAAAAATCATTTCCCAAATAACACATGCGGTCTTGGTCTTGTTTCTTTTTTTTTATTTGAAGACAAATCAGAATATCCTGGATTTCATCATCGTCTTTTTTAGTGTAATGGACATCGTTGGTAGCTACCATGGGAATACGGTATTTTTCGCCAATATTAAAAAGAGTCTTATTAATTAAGATTTGTTCTTTGTTTTTGGGACGGTCCTGAACTTCTAAATAAAAATTTCCTTTGCCAAAAAGTTCCTGATATTCCAAGGCTCTTTTTTCCGCCTTTTCTTTTTGTTTTTCAAGAATCAATTGAGGAATTTCTCCTTGTAGGCAGGCAGTTAAGGCAATTAAGCCTTGAGAGCAATTTTTTAAAAGTTCAAAATCGATCCTCGGTTTGTAATAAAAACCTTCTAAATGGGCAAGAGTAATTAATTTAATCAGGTTTTTATATCCTTGTTCGTTTTTAGCCAAAAGAACTAAATGATAAGGTTTTTCATCTATCTTAGGTCTTTTATTTAAATGACCGTGTCTGGCCACATAAGTTTCAACACCGATAATCGGTTTAATTCCAGCTTCCTTGGCTTTTTGATAAAACTCAATTACTCCGTACATTACCCCGTGGTCAGTCAGGGCCAAGGATTTCATTTCATATTTTTTCGCCTGGGCGATTAATTCATCGATTTTCGACAGGCCGTCAAGTAGAGAATAATGGCTATGAACGTGGAGATGTGTGAACATAAGCAAAAAAGAAAATAAGGAATTAAACAAACCTTCTTATTTTTAAAATCAATTTATTTAACGTTTTTATTTTTTTTTTCTTTTCCTTCTTTTTCTCCCCTTTTTTCTTTAACAAAGAGAACGATTTCTTTCAAGCCTTCACTGAAAAGATTCGTCAAGGCGGCAATTTTCATTTTTTCCCGGAAACTTTTTACTGTTTCGATAAATTCTTCAGAGGCTCTGGAAACGTTACGGAAAGTTTTGGCGATCCTAACGGCAATAACAATACCAACAATAATTAAAACTACAAAAAGAAAAGCCACTGTAATAATGGCTGAGCTGCTGGTAACATAGAAAAAATTTTGGCTGGTCATATATTAAAAATTAACTTAAACAATTTATATTAACCGTTAAAATTATAACATATAGTAAATAATGTGCCAATGGCCATTGTCTAGATAGAACCTTTTTGTTATAATTTATTTAAGAGTCGAGCTCTTAAGTAAATCTATTTTATAATATTATGAGTGGAGTAAGTAATAAACAACTTCGACTAGCCAAATGGTATTTGGATCATAAAACCAGGCTTTACAAAAGCCTTCTGGGACTTTTGATTTCGGTTAATATTGTTTTTTGGGGCCTGGCAATCTATCATTTTATCAATTACCTTCTTTTAACAGAGACACACGAACAAATGCTTACGGAGTTGACTAAAAATAAAATTGATTATTTGAAATTTCACGAGCATTTTAAACCTCAGGATTTAGCGATTATCAAGTCGGTTTTTTTAGCCCCGAATACGTCGGATCAAATAAAAAAATACGATTTTGTAGCCATAATTGAAAATCCCAACAAAGAATTGCTGATTTCTTTAGTTGAATATTATTTTTCATGGGATACCGGTCAGACAGAAGTAAAAGAGACTTTCATTCTGCCTGGGGAAAAAAAATATCTCACAGCCCTAGGTCAGGAAGCCGGTAAAAAGCCAATTAAAGTCCAATTTGTTTTTTCAGATATTAAATGGCAAAGAGTTGATTCAAGAAAAGAAGTGCCGGATATTTTATCAAAAATGTCGATTAAGGAAATTAATCTGAATTATGTCATGGCCGAGGATCGGAACCTTGTCATACCTAAAATTTCTTTTGAAATTAAAAATCAATCAATTTACAGTTTTTGGCAGGTGAATTTTATAATTATTCTCTATCAGGATTCAAATATCGTCGGGGTAAATACCTTATTGGCAAAACAATGGAAGAGTAATGAACAAAGGGAAATGGAATTAATGTGGCCAAATATACCGTCACACACTCAAATAGCCGTTGTACCTGAAATTAATCCCTTTGATCAGGAAATTTTTATGCCCGCCTATTAAATCAATGGTTAACGCAGCTCAATTAAAACGTTTTGATGTCACCTTATTTATTTTAATGGCGCTTTTAGTTATTTTCAGTTTAGTGGCTCAATACAGTTTGTCGCTAGGAATTAAAAATGAAGGCGGAAATATCTTTTCAAAACAAACAATCTTCGCGGTTATAGGATTGTTCCTTTTTATTATTATTTCCTTTATAGATTTTCGATTCGTTCGCTCCTCGGCTTATTTAATCTATTTGCTTACTTTTTTATTACTCATCGCCGTATTAATTTTTGGTCAAAATTTCAGAGGAGTTAAAGGATGGTTTAGCTTTGGCTCTTTCAACTTTCAGCCGGCAGAATTAGCTAAATTATCAACCATTATTATTCTCGCTAAATTTTGGCAGGAAGCCAGAAAGCCGGTAAGATTAAAACATCTGATTTTCAGTTTTATTTTAATTTGTCCTTTTATTTTCCTGATCCTTCGGCAACCTGATTTAGGATCAGCTTTAATGATTATTATTATTTGGTTTGGAATTTTTTTTCTGGTTGATAAAAATAAAAAACATTTTATAGGTTTATTAATCATTGTGATTTTAATAAGTTCAGTCGCCTGGTTTTCTCTTTTAAAAGACTATCAAAAAGACAGAATCTTGACTTATCTTAGTCCTCAGAGCGATCCTTTGGGTCGGGGATATCAGATAACTCAATCAATCATAGCTGTTGGTTCAGGACAGGTCTCCGGTCGAGGTTTTGGGCTTGGGCCCCAATCACAATTAAGGTTTCTACCGGCCGGAGAAACAGACTTTATATTCGCCGTACTGGCCGAAGAATTTGGTTTAATTGGTTGTTTGATTTTATTAGGCCTTTATGCAGCTCTTTTTTATCATTTAATCAGAATAGCCAAATTGGTCTATGATAATTTTGGCCTGGTTTTGATTTTAGGCACGAATATTTTATTTTTCTTTCAGATGTTTATTAATATCGGTATGAATATCGGATTAGTGCCGGTGGTTGGTGTTCCCTTACCCCTTATCAGTTATGGAGGAAGCTCCCTTTTAATCAGTATGGTTTCCATCGCTTTGATTGAAAGTACTATTATTCATCAGCCATTTACAAAATATGAAGATATGGTAGCATTATAGAACCGTTAATAAAATAAAAATATATGATAAATTTAAAATCAAAAACCAGAAAATTATTCGGCAGAAAAAATAAAGAAAGCAAGAATCAGGGTTTTATCCCGGCCGTTGTTTACGGTCACGATTTCGGATCAGTATCTTTACAGCTGTCCTTAGCGGAATTGGAGAAAGTATTTAAAGAAACAGGAGAGAGTAGTTTAATTAACCTTGAAATAGACGAAAAAAGTCCTATCAAGGTCTTAATTCATGATGTTCAGTACCACTCTTTAACTAATAAAATCCAACACGTTGATTTCTATAAAATCAGAGCGGGTGAAAAAATTACCGTGGAAACAGGATTAAAATTTTCAGGCGAAGCACCGGCGGTTAAAAATTTGGGCGGAATCTTATTTCATAACATTGATAAGCTGGAAATCAAGTGTCTACCAGATGATTTAATCCACGAGATAGAAGTTGACATTTCTGGACTGGACACTTTCGACAGCATTATCAGAGTTAGAGATTTAAAAATCCCCTCCCAAATAGAAGTAATTGACGATTTGAACGAATTAGTAGTCGGCATCTCACGGCCTCAGGCGGAAGAAGAGAAACCGGTTGAAGAGGTGGAGAAAGTTACGGAAGGGGAGGAAGAAAAAAAAGAATCGGTTGAATTGGCTGAACAGAAGAAATAAGCTTAAATTTATGAAATTTAAATCGGTTAAATTTTTAGGATTAATCCTTTTGGGAGTTTTCCTTATTATAATTTGGAGTGCAATATTTTTTACTCCGGAAAATAAAGAGATGGAAGCAACCGCGGACGATAAAAATAAAATCGAAGAGGAGATAACCGAGTTTGAAGATAAACAAGAGGTAACTGATTATTCTTTGGAGAAAAGTGAATCAAGCAGATTGCCGGTGGCCGTGATGATTGACAATTTTAGCGAATCCTGGCCATTGACTGGAATCAATCAGGCAGCCATAGTTTATGAGGCTCCAGTGGAAGCAGATATCACCCGTTTACTGGCTATTTTTAGTCAGGATTATTTGCCTGGTAAAATCGGACCCGTAAGGTCAGCCCGGCCATATTTCGCCGAATGGGCGGAAGAATACGGGTCTTTATTTGTCCACGCCGGCGGCAGCCAGGATTTTTTAGATAAAATAAAAACAGGGGATTATCAAATTTATAATCTTGATGAAATCAGCAGCGACGGTGTTTATTTTTGGCGAGATGAAACCAGAGATAAGCCACATAATCTATATACTTCAAAAGACTTAATAGAAAAATCAATCGAGGACAAAGGATTAAATAATCAGTTAAAATCAAGTTTTATCCCAAAACAGTTTAATGGAACGTCTTCTTTAAATGAAACAGCCGCTAATTTAATCATTGAAATAGACTATCGCGAGCCTGTGGTTTGGCAGTTTGACAAAGAATTAAAATCTTATCTACGTTTTCAAAATGGTCAACCGTTTGTTGATGAAAATAACGAGCAGGTGAAAACATCTAATTTAATCATCCAAAAAACAGAAATAAGAATTTTAGATGAAATCGGCCATCGTTTCATTAAAACTATTGATCAGGGAGAGGCTCTAATTTTTCAGAATGGCCATTTAATTCAGGGAATCTGGCGTAAAACAAGCGCGGACCAGCAAACAAATTTCTACAATCAACAAAATCAGGAAATAAAATTTCTACCCGGCAATATTTGGGTAGAAGT
Source organism: uncultured Gammaproteobacteria bacterium (assembly GCA_964485025.1). Classification (GTDB taxonomy): domain Bacteria; phylum Patescibacteriota; class Patescibacteriia; order UBA2591; family UBA6264; genus JAQTOB01. The sequence goes on along the minus strand of CAZAGY010000043.1, from coordinate 663 downwards.
CGTTTCTAAAAATCATCAGCTTGTTTACTGATGTTCGGCAAAATCTTGGAGATCTTGAATAATATTATCTAAATCACCATCTAAAATATGTTCAAAATCGTGCCAGGATTTTTTTATTCGATGATCGGTTATACGGCTCTGGGGAAAATTATAAGTCCTGATTTTTTCAGAACGATCGCCAGTGCCAATATGCGACTTCCTTTTTTCTTTCAAATCTTTTGCTTTTTTTTCTTCTTCAATCATTAATAAGCGGGAACGAAGAACGGTTAAAGCTTTTTCCTTGTTTTGTTTTTGACTTCTTTCATCTTGACAGGAGACCGCCAGGCCAGTGGGCAGGTGGGTGATTCTAATAGCCGTTTCGTTTTTTTGAACATTCTGACCTCCGTGTCCTGAGGAACAGAAAGTATCAATTTTAATATCATCGGGGCTTATGTCGACGTCGACAATATCGGCTTCAGGTAAAATAACCACTGAAGCGGCGGAAGTATGAATCCGGCCGTTTTTTTCCGTTTCCGGAATGCGCTGAACCCGGTGAACCCCACTTTCATTTTTTAGGCACTGATAAGCGCCAAAGCCCTTGATATCAAAAATAATTTCTTTAAAGCCACCAATAGAATTAGGATGAGAAGAAATTAAATGAGTTGGCCATCCTTTTTTTTCCGC
>CAZAGY010000042.1:5766-6685 GCA_964485025.1 uncultured Gammaproteobacteria bacterium | reverse complement strand
ATGTACGAGGGATAATTGCCACCACTCCAAGTGCCGTCCCCTTTAAAATAGATTCCTGCTGTGTTATACGAATATATCGACGACCGGGCAATAACGCTCCCAAGGTCGGTGTCTGCCACGGGGGAAGTCGTTCCCGTAAGTGTAACGTCCGGATTCGCATTTCTCACTTCGAGAATGGAAACCGGTCCAGTCGTCCCGATGCCGACGTTGCCAGAATTTAATAGAGTTACTTTTGTGTCATTATTTGTCTGGAAAGAGATGTTGCCAGTTCCAGACGCATCAAGAATAAGGGATTCATTTGTGCTAGTTATAATTTCAGAGCTCCCCGGAGTTTGGTTATATGAAGAGCCTAACATTATTCCCTTAAACTTCCCTGTTTGTGCGCTACCTGCAATTGTTAAAAATTCAAAATTGCTGTCAGATCGTAATCTTGCTCCTCCACCTATATTTATATCTCCTCCATTGAAAGTGGCATCACCAGAACTTGTTAAATTACCTTCGTCCATACTGATCTTAAAATGAGTATAGGCCCCGGTTGTCCCGCCGACATTACTATCTAATGCCCCTGATGAGGAACTAGATGTAAAATGAAGATCATTATTCGGATTATCATGCCATATCCCCCATTGAGTGGAATGTTCCTTCCATAACCAGGGAGAAAATTCACCCGAAGCCGGATTCAGTGTACGAATGACCACGGGGTAGTTACTGCTGCTTGTCGGAGAAAACTTCACAAAATCTACTCCTGTCGCTTGTGCTCCAAATTCTAAACTTCCAGTCATTGTATCGCCAGTATTTAAAACATAGATATCCGCGATTTCCGTGGCATCAAGACAATCCGTGCAAGATAAATCACTGGCCGTAGTGGCCGTGGTGGCACTGCCGGCCGAAGCCACTGACAAAGTGGTGGGATTGACCC
>CAZAGY010000042.1:0-5666 GCA_964485025.1 uncultured Gammaproteobacteria bacterium | reverse complement strand
GCGGCGATCATGCCCGTGGCACCCGCGGCGCTTTGCCAAGGTATTGTTCCAGCTGTGCCTCCAGCCAGGTTGGTGGCTGAAGTAGCGTTTCCAGTAAGAGCAGCGCTAATCGTGCCGGCGGAGAAATTACCGCCGGAATCGCGCATCACGATCCGGCTGGCGGTATTTAAATTGGTGGCGCTGTGAGCCGTGGTAAGATTGCCGTGAGTGTCTAATTCACCTTGAGTGGCTACGTCAAAACAACTTTCTGCAGCTCCGACAGTATCAACGCCCAAAGGGGCGTTGCCAGTTGAACAATTAGCGCCGTTAGCGGCCAGGTTGGTGGCCGTGGTGGCACTGCCGGCCGAAGCCACTGACAAAGTGGTGGGATTGACCCAGGTAGGAACGCTGGTATTGTTACTTTGTAAAAGGTAAGTGGGCGTGCCTGCGGCGATCATGCCCGTGGCACCCGCGGCGCTTTGCCAAGGTATTGTTCCAGCTGCGCCTCCAGCCAGGTTGGTGGCTGTGGTGGCCGTGGTGGCGGAACTATTAGTGATCAAATCTATCCAAGAACTTCCGTTATAAAATTGAAATTTGTCGTATGTGCTATTATAGTATAGCATTCCCTCGGCCGCTGGAGACGGAACTGGTGTGTCAACTTTAAATTGAACCGGTTCATCAAACTGAATAACCTTAGCTAATGTTTTTAAACTAAAAAATAGACCGATAAATAAGACAAAAATAAAGACCCTGACTAATAATTTTTGTTTTGACTTAAAAAGGTCTTTTTTATTTTTCATATAAAAATCTTAAATTTTTAAATATTAATTTAAAAAATAGTTTTACTTAAGAATATAATACAAAACTTCGTCCCTCCTCTTAAGGATGTCCTTTTTGAAAACTATATATATGAATTTCTATTCAACGACGTACATGGCTCCCTTGAGTTCCGGATTACTTAGTTCATAGAAAGTATATTCTCCGGGGGTAGAAGGAACGACAAAAGCCCTGACGTTTTCCTTGCCTTTTCCGCTTTCAACGCCCAGCATAGCGCCGTCGCCGAAAGAAGGATCGTCGAATTTCACGCCGTAAGAGACTCCGTCTTCGGTATTCACCAAGTGCCAATTGAAAGTTATCCCTTTCGTTACTTTGAATCTATCCGGATTAAAGCCCTTGTTTCCTATTTCCATAATCAGATTAACCTTAGCTGGAGAAATCTCTTCCATGGGAACATCTTCCGGCTGGGCCTCCTCTTCCTGCGGGATATAGTTTGTCTCTTCCTGAGCCTGTTCTTTTTTCGACCCGCTTGAAAGACCGATAATCACCAGAATGACGATAATTACGGCCACTAAAATGTAAATTGTTTTTTTCTTCATAATTTTAATTTTAAATTATAAATTTTTTAGTTGCTTAATAATTTTATTCTACCACTATTCCGCTTTTTTGGGAACGACGATGATATAGCCTTTGGTGTTCCCTTCCAAACCGCCGCAAAGATCGCAGTAGTAAAGGAACTTCCCCGGAATCATGGCCTGGAATTCCAAAACTTTTTTCTCTCCGGCCTTGGCGGTCTGTTTCATGCCGTAATCGGGAAAAGTAAGGTCGTATTCTTTATCTACGGCCGTAAAATCAATGTGTACCGTATCCCGTTCGTTGACGATCACTTCCGAAGGGCTGTATTTGTCTTTTTCCGCCTTGATTTCAAAGCGACGGAACATGGCTTCAGTCTGCGGTCCGGCTTGAGTGACGGTTAAGGGCACGGCTATTTCCTTGTTTTCTAATTCATCCTCCATCTCAGGCACAACTATATCTTCCGGCACTTCCATTCTGGTTAAAATTTCTTCTGCTTCCGGCGTAATCCCTTCTTCCGGAGATATTGTTGGTTTTGATTTTATTAAAACAAAAACTAAAACAATAAGGATAACTATAACAGCTATGATAATTAAGTTTTTTTTGTTTTTCATTGTTTTTTTATTAAAATGATTATTCTTTGCTTATTAAGATTAATCTCGGAATCAGATATATTATATCTTGATTTTTGCCACTTCTTGGCGGAAAAATTTTTAAAGTTTAATTTTAATTCCTGTTCTTTTAATTTCCGAGACTAGCGGGTCTGTCTCATTAAAGTCTTCAGGCGCATAACCAACCGGCTCAATTAAAGAATGTACACCTCTTGTTTTCCTCCATAACCATGTTTCTGTCTCGTCCCAATTTTCTCTTAATTTTGGAGAAATAATCGCCACGTCTATGTCGCTGCCAAAATGAGATTTCCCTTTTGCTTGCGAACCAAAGATATAAACCGCCTCTAAAGGAAATCCTTCTTTTTTTAAAACCTCAATGTATTTTTTAACTATTTTTCTTATTTTATCTTTTGACATAAAAATTTGTATAAATTTTTGATTCTCTTCAAATAATTTTCTGCGTATTGCCTATCACAAAGATTATAAAATTCAAATTTAACATCGGGGTATCTGGCGCGGACATTAAATCTATTTATATCCTTTAAAAATTCTTCTTCTTTCTTGGACAAATTTATTTTCGCTATTTCCGCTAAAAAACTTAAATTATGGGTGTAAAGCGCCTGCTTTTTTGTTTTCTGAACCACCAGCGCTTTTAAAATTTTTTCCAAAACTATATGACCATAAAACAACGTATCGGAATATCTTTTAATTTTAAACAGTCCCAACATTGTCTTGTAATCATGTTGGCTTGTTTTAACCCAATAATTTATTGTGTCTTGAAGCATAAATTTTTTAGAGAATCCTTACTAATTTAGTATATCTTGTTTTTGCCACTTCTTGGCGGAAAAACTTCTCCATTTCCTGCTTGCCAACTGGGTTTTTCAAATCAATCTAAAACCATGCGCCTCGCTTGTTAGTCTTTTCTAAAAAATCAATGCTAACTTCTTTAATTTCTTTATATCTTTTTTTACCTGAATGTAATCGCTTCGAGATGCATATTTAAAATTTTGATATCTAATAAAATAGAAATTAAGGTTGATGCCCTTTGTCTGAATTCGCTCATCGGCGTGTTGATGAGAAAATTTTTTATCCATTCTTTGCCGTATTTTTTAATTATCCATCGCCATTGTTGCCAATTTCCGTAATTTACAGTATTAACCATAATTATTTTTTTGTCTTTTTCCGGATCAATTTCGTTAAATTTATAAGACCAAAAAAGCTATTTAAAATCTTCTGGCAATTTTTCTTTTTTTGTTTTTGTGTTCATCGAAAACGAGAATAATTCTGGTAAAATACCTTTATTTATTATAACACGTTTATCAAAAAATTCTATCTTTCATACCAATACTTGACATATATTGAACTAATAAAAGAACCGGCAATAGATGAACTTCCTTTTTGATCCAACGGTCCGATCTCCGCTTTCCATTTTAAATTATTTCCTGAGTTTTTGAAATAGGTTGTCTGTCCCATTTCCGCTTTTTCCCAATTTAAACCATCGTCATTGGAAAAATAGTATTTTATCCGGCCGTTGATTATTTCATTGTCTGATCTGGTTATCTGCGCCGCCGCAATTTTATTCACTGCAAAATTAACTTTTAAAGAAACTATTTGTTTAGTTTCCTCTTCTGTTTCCCCGGGTTCGGCCAAACTGCCCATCAGGGTTTCTTTCTCCGGATAAATAAAAATCGCTTCTTCTTTTTTAAAAACTAAGGTGGTCTTGTCCGTGTCTATCCAACCGTCACCGGAAAAAGAATCGCTGAAAGTCGCTTCCTTGTACCGGTTTAAATCTATCTGAACCGGTTTCTCTTCCTCCACAATTTTTACTGTTGTTTTATAAATAAAAACGATGCTGAAGACAATGACTAATAAAGCGAGAATAAGATACAAACTCTCTTTTCTGGATTTTCTTTTTTTGTGTTTTCTTATTTTTGATTTAAAAATTATTTCAAACATATAAAGATTTATGGTTTATTCAATTTTGAGTAAAGACTTATTCAATTTTGATTAAATATTGATTGAATTTGAGTCCTGCCAGGAGTTCTGTCAGGTCGGACCTGACAAAGGATTAGACAAAAGGTTATGAGGAGCTAAGCTCCTTAACTTCTCTTTTATATTTACTCTCCTGTGCCGAGGGTGATGGCGCCGAAGTTATAAACGGCTTTAACTTGAGCGGCAGTTAAGGCGTAGTTGTAGATGCGGACATTGACCCAGTTGGATAGCTTCGCATCCAATGGGTCAAGTCGATTTTGACCGTTGAAAAGATTTCCACAACTCTATTTGACATTTTTGTCTTACAATCTATAATTAAAATACTTTAATTTCTATACAATAGATTTTAATTTCAAGGTTCTGATGAGCGAAACGAGGGGGTTTTTATAATATTTATATAACCTGTAATTTATAAAATTATGTTTACTTCTTATCTTTTTCAAAAAATGGCTCAGGCTAAATATAAAATTTTAGAAGATGGAAATTATTTCGGCGAAATTCCAGGACTTCAAGGAGTTTGGGCTTCAGAAAAAACTTTGGAAAAATGTCGAGAAATTCTTAAAGAAGTTCTAGAAGAATGGATAATTTTAAAATTAAAGGATAATGATATAATACCAGGATTCCCAGTTAAAAGAAAAACAAGTAGTAAAACTCAAAAAGTAACCGCCCATCAATATGCCTAAAAATATTTCTCGAAGGAAATTGATAAAGAATTTCCGGGTACTAGGATTTGATGGTTCGTACAGCGGAGGCAAACACGAATTTATAAAGAAAGGACATTTAAAAATTCGCATTCCATCCCAGCATAAAGGCGATATCAGTGCTGGATTAGTTAATGAAATTCTTAAACAAGCGGGAATAAGTAAAAATATTTGGAATAAACTTTAAAAATTAATATCCATTAAGTTTTACATTTAATTTTTCACGCGGCTTTTAAAGGGCTGTTTTTTTTGTTTTTTTATTTTTGATTTAAAAATTATTTCAAACATATAAAAATTATAACGTTTACTCAAAATTGAGTAAATACTTACTCAAACTTGAGTATATTATTATCTCTTCTCTCGGGGCTAATTTTATCGATCTCTGTCAGGTCGAACCTGACGGGACCTTAACTGATGTCAGGTCGGACCTGGCAGAATGGCAAAATATTTAATAAAAAACGCTAATCACCGGTGCCTAATTTAGCGGCGCCGAAGTTGTAAACGGCTTTAACTTGAGCGGCAGTTAAGGCGTAGTTGTAGATGCGGACGTCGTCGATTTGGCCGTTGAAATTATAATCACTACTCGCGCCAGTTATCTCGTGACCAATAGTCAATGGTTTTGTATTTGAAGAAATAGAATCTGTTTTATTTGCAGTTACAGAAGAGGTGACTCCGTTTTTATAAACTCTCATAGTTTGACCAGTTTTATCCCAAGTTCCAACAATATGGTACCACTCTCCAGCCACTAAATTTAAATCATTGGTGTTAACGTAAACCTGGCTACTCCCATCAGCACTTCCTAGAAGAAACTTTATCTCATCAGGAGCCCCAACAATTGTCATAATCATATATGACCTTTTACTCCCGTCCCAGTACTTATCTACAATCCCCACCGCTTGTGCAACAGAATTAAACTTCACCCACGCTGAAATCGTAATTGCATCTGTGATATCCAAACTTGAGCTTGTGCCACAATCAACATAATCATCGCTTCCGTCGAAGTTGAGGGAATAATTTTGTTTGCCATTGCGAC
>CAZAGY010000041.1:0-6799 GCA_964485025.1 uncultured Gammaproteobacteria bacterium | reverse complement strand
CCTCTATGGTCGCTAAGTCTTCATGGACATTCATTAGCATCATTTTTTGATATAGCTGTTTTACTACATAAAACATAAACAAACTTAGGATAACTACCACTATTGTTTCCCAAATGGTTATTTTCGTAATACTGCCGACCAAAGCCTCTTCCGCTTCCCCAATTGGTAGAAAAAGCAAAGCTGACCCGACTCCTGAAGCAAAAATAATCGCCGACAAGTTTTCCATAGGCAACTTTGTCCTTTTTTCTAGAAGCCAAATAAAAATCGCTCCTATAATAACAAACGGAAAAACTCCTAATGATATATTAAATCCAAAAATTAAAGCCAGAGCTACTCCGGGAAAAGCTAAGTGAGCCAATGGTCCGGCTACCACCGACATTTTTTTAGAAAGCATTAATGTCCCCAAATAACCGGCTACTCCGCTAATAAAGATTCCGCTGATTAAAGTAAGGATAAGTTGATGTGACATAGGATTATATATTAATGATGCTCATAGAATTTAATTTCCCCACCGAAAAGCTGCTCCAACATTTTTGGGTTCAAGATTTCTTTCGGTGCTCCAAAACAATTATATCCTTTGCGATTAAGACATAGTACGTTAGTTGAATATTTATAGACAATATTTAAGTCATGCGTTACCAGAAAAATGGTTAATTTTTCTTTTTCCCAAATGGTTTGCAAAAGAGAGTAAATTGTTTCTCCGCCACCGATATCTATTCCGGTTGTTGGCTCATCAAAAAATATAACCTGAGGATGAGAAATCAGTACCCATGCCACCAACATTCTTTGGAATTGTCCTCCGGATAAACTACCGGCCGTTTTTAAGAGGGTATCTTTTTCTAATCCTACTAAATATAAAAATTGTGTTATTTTTTCAGGTGTGGACAAAGGATTTTTTAAGACAAAAAAATCTTGCACCGTCAGTGGGAAATCCTTAACCTTTAATTGATTTAGCCCTTGTGGCAAATAGCCGATTTTAAATTTTTGTCCCCAAGCAATTTTCCCTTCATAAGGCAAAAAACCTAAAAGCGTTCTTAAAAGCACGCTTTTGCCGGCACCATTAGGGCCTAAAATTGTTAAAATTTCCCCTTGGGCGACTCGAAAGGATAAATTTTCTATAATTTTTTCCCCGTCTAAATTAACATTCAAATTCTTAACCTCTAAGAGCATAATATTTATTGTTTAATTATTTTAATTGCTTTTCCATTTATCAAAGCATCAGCGATTTTTTTATAAGCTGAATAAAGTATTCGCTGATAAGTGCTTTGAGAGGTATGCATCTTGCCAGCCGCTTCTTTTTGCTCTAAATCGTTAATATGTCGCAATCTATACGCCTCTAATTCTTCCACTGTTAATTCTATAATTTCAAGGCCTATCATCGGTACGCCCTGAGGTTTGAAATAAGTGACATCAGGGTTAAAACTAATTTTTCGACAAAGTCTTGGCCTGGCCATAATATTTATATTTAATTATTCTCTTTTTAAATTTATATTACAAGTTGGGCATTTTAAATCCGAACAGGGAATACTTCTTTGATGTGGCGTTTTATAACCACATTTTTCGCACATGCAAAAACCATCCGGTCCCCTGCCGGAAGCATCTTTTATTTTCTCTTTGAATTTGCCTTTTCTCTGCCAGCCGAAACCGTGGCCAAAATCTGGCTGATAAAAACTTGTTTCAACCCGATGGCTTGAAATTTGGACTACTAAATATTGTAATCTTTTAATTTTTTCCATAAGGCTGCTTCTTAAATCGTCGGTTATCTTAGTCGCATCCTCTACACTTAAATTGTTTGGCAATTTTATCTCTAAATTGGCGGTAATAGCCGAACCCTTCTTCTGGGTTTTTAAATTATCAATTTCTATATTTTGCGCTTCAGCAATTGCTTTTATTTTTTCCTCTGTTTCGACTCCGGCCGAAACATCCAAAAGGGAATCAATGGCCTCCTTACCGATCAAAAAAGCTTCTTTAATAATATAAGCGCCCATGAGCAGTGCCAAAGTCGCATCGGCATAAATCCAATACTTAGTTAAAAACAAACCGATTAAAATTGCCAATGACGTATAAACATCTATCCTGGAATGAACTCCATCCGAAAGCAGACTTACCGAACTTTCTAACTTGCCATAATGAATTTTTAATCTCGACATTACCTCATTAACCAAGACTGAAAGAATCATTACCCCGAATGCCAAATAACCGATCGCCATATCCGCCGGTTTTAAAAAATTCTTATAAGCATCATAAATTATCCCTGCTCCGGTCACAAAAATAATTAGCGTAATGACAACGCCTCCTAAAACTTCAAATTTATAATGCCCATAAGGATGCTTCTCATCCGCCGGCTTGCCGGATATTTTTATCCCAATAAAACTAATAATGGAAGAAAATATGTCCGCGAACGAATCCAGCCCGGCCGCTAAAATTGCGGCTGAATTGGAAAAAATGCCGACGGCTATCTTACCTCCGGCCAAAATCATATTGGCTAATATTGAAATAACCGCAACTTTTTTCTTCATTTCATCGCTATTTTATTTGTTTAATAATATCCAGAAATAATTTTTGATAATCCTGGTTTATTTCAACTACCGGCTTCATTTTTATGGTTGAATCAACGAAATCTTGCTTATAAGGAATTTTGCTAATGATTTGAATTTTATTTTTTTTGGCAAATTTTTCTATTTTCAAACAAAAATTTTCCGCCAAATCATATTTATTTATAACAATGCCGTGCTTAATTTTAAAATGACGAGCTAAATATAAAACCCTTTGTAAATCATGCAGGGCGGACGGCGTTGGCTCGGTTACCGCCACAATATAATCAGCACCCACTAAAGAAGCTATTACCGGACAACCGACTCCGGCCGCAGAATCTATCAAAATAATGTCTGCTTTTAACTGTGCATTGATTTTTTCCGCATACTTTCTCACCTCGGCTACTACTTCGCCGGAGGCTAATTCACCAAGCTTTAGTTCTCCGGAAATTAAATTCACATTATAATTTTTCCCGATATATATTTTACCGATTTCTTTTTTATCTTCAGTTATCGCGCCTACTGGGCAAGACGAAATGCAAGCTTTACAGCCTATACAAACGTCTTTAACGAAAGCAGGGTATCTATCTTTAACAAAAACTATGGCATTTTTCTGGCAAGCCGAGGCGCATTGCCCGCATTTAACGCATTTTTTAAAATCCCATTTAGGAATTGGCTGGTTGACTATCGCTGATTTTTTTAATTTAACGGAAAGTAAAAGATGATCATTGGGACATTCAGCATCCGCATCAACCAAGAGTGTTTTTTTGCTTTGAGCGAACAGAACGGCTAATGATGTTGCCACCATTGACTTCCCAGTTCCGCCCTTGCCTCCGGTTATAGCTATTCTCATATTTTATGATGCTCACAAGCGTCTTCCGCGCTTGCTTTTTTAAGTTTGTTATTCCGCCACATATTAAAAATTTCTTTGACTGTTTCGGCTTGGCAAGTATAAACATCTATACCTAATTCCGCGCATAAACTAATTGCCCTCGGCCCGAGGTCATGACACAGCAAAATATTAGCTTTGTGCTGTTTCATTAATTCCGGAGGCAAACCTTGGCCACCCATATGCTCGCTCGTATTTTTAATTATCTCGACAACTTCGCCTGTCTCATTAAGAAAAGTATAAGTTAAAGAGCGGCCAAAATGATTGGCCACTTTCTCGTTTAAACCGTTTTGACCGTCTGTAGGAATAACAATTTTTAAATTTTTCATATTAGATTTTATTAATAAAATCTTGCAATGCCTTGCTAATTTTTCCATTAGCCTTAAATATTTTAATATCAAATTGCCTTAAAACATCTACAGCTCTCGGACCAACATTCTTCGTTATTACAGTCTTAACCCCTTTTTCGGCTATCAACTTAGCGGCTCCCATGCCGGCACCGCTCATTTGACTAGCACTCTCGTTTTTAATTACTTCGGTTTCCCCAATTCTACCGTTTTCAATTTTTATTATAATAAAATAGGAACACCGGCCAAAAACCTCGGCAATATTATCATCAATACTTTTGCCATTTGAACTTATTGCTATTTTCATATTATTTTTATTTATTCTCCAACTTCTTTTTTAACTTCTTCTTTTCCTGCTTCCAATTCTTCGGCTTGTTCTTTGTCCCTATTCAATAACAAAGTCTGAAATTCTCCTACATGCGTTTTTTCTTCTTTAGCAATATCTAAAAGTATCTTCTTTATATTTTCACTTTGCGCCATTGCGGCCATTTGCTCATATAAATTTATAGCATCCAATTCGGCTATTATTCCCGCTCTCAATATTTCCATATCCAAATCTGTTTTATTGATTTTCTCTAAATTTATTGGTATTTGTGATAACATATAGCTGTTTCTTATTAATTGATTAATTAAACTAAAATAACCCCTATAAAATATTTATATAGAGTGATTTTCAGCTTTTATTTTTGACCTTTAAGTTCTGCTAAGCGGGATTTAATATTCTTCAATTCTTCTTCCATGATTTCTGCTTCTTCTGAGAGTATTTCGGCTTCGTCTTTTTTAGAAGGGGTCGGAGCGGGGTAATATCCCCAAAATCTTCTCCAGCCTAATCCACGACCGCCTCCGCGGCGGCCATTAGCCATACCGCCTCCGCAAGGACCTAATCCTCGTCCAGTTCCCTGTCCGTTGCCCAACGGGCCTGTACCATTTAATCTTGGCATATATTTGTTATTAAATATTTAATAATAATTGGCGATCGACCTTTTGTTTGTTACTTATTATGAGTATACACCCATAACTATCATTTGTAAATCAAAGTTATCCACAATCAAAATATCACCCTTAAGGGTGATATTAAGGCTTTACGAATCAAAAAGTACAAAAACTGTAGGATGGATTAATCAGACAAATGACTCTCTAAGTCTGGGTAAACCTTACCAAAATATACTTAATAACCTGGAAACAATTCCTCCAAGACTAATAGCAAATAATATTTCAAACATGGTAATCCCTATTGTTTTTCTCCAACCAAATTCTCGCCAAAAAACTGCAATTGTAGCAATACAAGGAATATAAAACATGCTGACCAAAGATAAAGTAATCATTTGAACTGGATTTAAAATCTGAGCAAAATTTGTTGTCCCTAAAAGCGCAGCCAACATTACTAAAATTAATTCTTTCCTTAGAATTCCAAAAATAAGTAAAATTCCTGTAATGGCTGGCAATCCTAGCCATTTTACAGTGATGGGGCTTAAAAAGTTAGCAATGGGTGGCAACCATCCCGCCAAACTAATTGCTTCAATTATAATTCCCATAATTATAACTAACGGCCCGGCAATATAAATAAATTCTTTCAATCTAAACCAAGTCTGTAAAAATATTGTTCTTAAATTAGGTTTTTTGTAGCTCGGCATTTCCATAATCAATTCAGTGGCCTCTCCTGGCAAAATCCTAGAGGTTAATCTACCTAAAATAAATATAACCAAGAGAGCAAAAGCGTATAAGCCAAAGGCCCAACCCATCCCTACAAATTTTCCCACCAATCCCATAATAATTACCGTTTTGGCTGAACAAGGAATTAGGGTAGTTAAAAATCCTGTTAAAAACCTTTCTCTTTGAGTTTCCATAATACGGCAGGAAAGACAGGCTGGGACGCTGCATCCAAAACCAAGCATCAAGGGAATACAACTCTTACCATGAATTCCAAGTTTGTGCATTAAACTGTCCATTAAAAAAGCGACTCGGGCTAAATAACCCCAGTCTTCTAAAAGATACAAAAGAAAATAAAAAGGAAGAATATAAGGCAAGGCGATTTGAATTAAAGCTAAAGCACCCCTAAAAACTGACCAACCTAAAGAAGCTAAAAACGTAGTTCCCAAAAAAGTCTCCCATTGAGTCTGAAATCCAGCGAACATTGTATCCAACAAAGAAGAAAACCAAGCACCGAATTTAAAAATAAATAAAAATGTTAAAACTACAATCGCAATCATTATCGGATAACCCCAGATTTTATGAGAAGTAAGATTGTCTAATTTTTCCCCAAGGTTAATCTTTTTAGTTTTTATAATTTTTGCCACCTCTTTGATGATTTGAGAAACCAAATAACATCTCTCATTGGCAATTACGATAGAGGAATCATGACCATGGATTTTCTCCAATTCTTTGCATAATCTTTCTGATATTATTAGAATTGCTGAATTTTTTTCTTTGATTATTTTTTCAATTTCTTCATCTTTTTCCAAAAGTTTTATCGCCAACCATCTTTGAGGGTAAGAAAATTCGTCTTTCCTAAGTTCTTTTATTAATATTTCTATTCTACCTTCTACTTCTTGGCCATATTTTAAAAATCCTGGTGAGTTTCCATTCTCTATTAACTTTAATCCTTCATCTAAAATTTCTGTGATTCCTTTCCCGTAAATGGCTGCCGTGGAAACAACCGGGATTTGTAAAATTTTCTCCAATTTTTTAATATTAATTTCGATCCTCTTTTTACTGAGTAAATTTATCATATTCAGGGCCAAAACCATTGGTCTTTCTAGTTCTAAAAGTTGAAGGGTAAAGATTAAATTCCTTTCAAGAACCGTTGCGTCTACTACATTAACTACAAAATCCGGCTTTTGAAGAGCAATGTATTCTCTGGAAATTAATTCCTCGGATGAATAAGTGGCCAAAGAATAAATCCCCGGTAAATCTAAAACATCTATAGTATAACCTTTGTAATGCAAGGTTCCTTCAGCTCGCTCTATTGTTTTTCCTGACCAGTTGCCAATGTGCTGATGAAGTCCTGTGAGATAATTAAAAATAACTGA
>CAZAGY010000040.1:0-6808 GCA_964485025.1 uncultured Gammaproteobacteria bacterium | reverse complement strand
AAGATATAACGATATATGGAAGTGGAAAAATTAAATATTTATTCAAATGTCAGCGGTTGGCGCGAGCAAGGGCAAAGTTTTTTGTCTAATCCCGGGTTTTGGTTCGTCTTTTTTGTTTTATTAATTCTTTTTACCCTTATTTTTTTCTTAAGAAAATATTTGAAAAGATCGGCCCAGTATAAATTTTCTTTTCAGCGGACAATTCTTTTAGTTACCGTACCCAAAGAGAAAATAGATAAGGAGGAAAAAAGGAAAACAGCCAAAGAAATGCTTCAGCCTATTGAAAATTTTTTTGACAACATTGGCGGAATGAAAGCGCAAAAGGGTTTCAAGGCTTGGTTGTTTGGCCGTTCAGACCATTTTTCCCTTGAGATACTCTCTGACAAGCAGGGTATAATTTCTTTTTATGTTGTGGTGCCGAGGAATTTACAGATGTTTTTTGAACAGCAAATTCACGCCCAATACCCGGCAGCTCAAATAGAAGAAGTCGAGGATTACAACGTTTTTTTGCCAAAAGGAGAAGTGGTTTGCGCCAGTTTGACTTTAAGAAATTATTCAATGTTTCCCATTAAGAGTTACGCTAAAATGGAAACAGACCCCTTAAACGCCATTACTAATTCTTTAAGTCGGATCGCCGAAGAAGATGCGGCCGCCATTCAAATTATGATTCGTTCGGCCCGCGCCGGTTGGCGGCGGCCCGGCATCAAAGTGGCTTCAGAAATGCAACAAGGTAAGAAATTAAAAGATGCTCTTAAAGGAGTGATTGGCGGTTTGCCTAAATTTTTTAAGTTTATTTCAGGTTTCATATCTCCCGCTTCTCAAAAAAAACAAGAAGGAGAACTTGGAAAATCCCATCAACTTTCACCCATGGAGCAGGAGGTGGTTAAATCCATAGAGGAAAAAGCCAATAAAGCCGGCATGGATGTGAATGTCAGAATTGTGGTCTCCGCTAGAAATAAGGCTTTAGCCGATGGTTATTTGGATAATATTGTTAATTCTTTTGCCCAATACACAGGTTATGAATACGGCAATGGCTTTAAAAAGACAAAAATTAATAAAAATGAAATTATCAAGAATTTTATTTACCGCAATTTCAATGAAACGACAAGTTTTGTTTTAAATACCGAGGAAATGACCAGCATTTATCATTTTCCTTTACCGACTACGGAAACGCCGAATATCCGCTGGCTAATGGCAAAAAAGGCCCCGGCGCCGATTAATATTCCTCATGAAGGTTTATTTTTAGGATATAATATTTATCGGGGACTGAAAAAAGAAATTAGAATTAAAAGGGAAGACCGAAGAAGACATATGTATGTCATTGGTATGACTGGAACCGGTAAATCCTGGCTTGCCGAGGGCTTGGCGATGCAGGATATTGCCAACGGCGAAGGAGTTTGTTTTATTGACCCTCACGGAGATGCCATCAGTCATATTTTGGAAAGAATTCCCAAGAATCGGGCCGAAGACGTGATTCTTTTTGACCCCGGAGACTTAGAAAGGCCTTTAGGACTGAACATGCTTGAATATGATTCGCCTGAACAAAAGACATTTGTCATTAATGAAATAATGAACATTTTCGATAAACTTTATGACTTAAAGGCAACCGGCGGACCGATATTCGAACAATATTTTAAAAACGCTTGTCATTTAATCATGGACGACCCGGCCTCGGGTTCCACTTTATTGGAAGTTCCTAAAGTTTTAGCCGATGACGATTTTAGAAAATATAAGCTGTCAAAATGCAAAACCATGATGGTTAAGGAATTTTGGGAAAAGCAGGCCTTAAAGGCTGGAGGGGAGGCTTCCTTACAGAATATGGTTCCTTACATCACCAGTAAATTAACGCCGTTTTTAACGAATGAATTTATGCAACCCATTATTTCCCAACAAAAGAGCAGTTTGAATTTTCGCGAGGCAATGGATAACAAGAAAATAATTTTAGCCAGATTATCTAAGGGTAAAATAGGGGATACAAATGCTTATTTACTGGGTATGATTATTGTTGGTAAGATTTTAATGTCGGCTTTAGCTCGTGGTGATATGGCTGAAGAGAAAAGAAATGATTTTTATTTATACATTGATGAATTCCAAAATTTTCTGACCGAAAGTATGCAAGTTATATTATCAGAGGCCAGAAAATATCGTTTATGTTTGACTATGGTTCATCAATATATCGGTCAGTTAGTTAAGAATAACGATACTAAGTTTAAAGATTCTATCTTTGGCAACGTGGGAACAAAAATAGCCTTTCGTATCGGTGTTGACGACGCTGAAGCCCTAACTAAAGAATTTGCACCGGTGTTTAATGAATACGATTTTATTAATATGCCTAAATATAGTGCTTTTGTGAAACTTTTGATTGATAACGCCAATCCTCCGGGATTTAATATGTCGACCGTTCCTTTTGATCAAGTGCCCGGCATTTTACCGGCTAGTCCGGAGGTGGGTAATATCATTAAGGAGTTATCTCAGTTAAAATACGGTAAAACCCGGGCTATGATTGATGAGGAAATAAGCCAAAGAAATCAAATCGTTAACCCAATTGAAACAGGAATAAAATGGTGATTTATCGTAAATACCGGCCGAAAACTTTTAAAGAGGTCATCGGTCAGGAAAACATCGTCCGGATATTGGAAAATGAGATTAAGAGCGATAAAATTGCTCATGCTTATCTTTTTACCGGGCCTCGAGGTTTAGGTAAGACCACTTTATCAAGACTGGTAGCTAAATCAGTCAATTGTTTAAATAGAAAAAATGGCCAGTCAGAACCTTGTAATAAGTGCGAATATTGCCAAAGCATCAACCACGGCCGTTTTATAGATTTAATCGAGTTAGACGCGGCTTCGCAAACAGGAGTGGATAATGTTCGGGAAAATATTATTGCTTATTCGAGAATTCCTCCAGCTCAAGGAAAATACAAGGTTTTTGTCATTGACGAATGCCATATGCTTTCACTGTCCGCATTTAACGCTTTATTGAAAACATTAGAAGAGCCGCCTAAATACGTGATTTTTATTCTCGCAACCACGGAAATTCATAAACTTCCCGAAACTATTATTTCCCGTTGTCAAAGATTTGATTTTGCCAAAGTTGGAATGGAAAAAATCGTTCAGAGGATGGAAAGGATCGTTAAAGAAGAAAAAATTAAAATAGACAAAAAAGTACTCCAAACTATTGCCACGCGGTCAGAGGGTTGTGTTCGGGATGCGGAAAGTCTTTTAAGCCAGTTAATGTCCTTAAACGATAAAAATATTACCGAGAAAGAAGCCAGCTTAATCATTCCTTTGGCCCAAACAGATTTCATTATTGGATTCTTGCAACTTATATTCAAAAGAGACCGAACCGAAGCCATCAGATTAATTAACAGGTTTTTAGAAGAAGGCGCAAACCTAGATCAGTTTATCATTGATCTGATCGAATTTTTAAGAAAAGTCATTCTGGTTAAAGTTAAGGCGGTAAACGACGACTATTGGCAACAAGACGAAGATATTAAAGAAAAGATAAAGGAAATAGGCGAGCAAGTCGAGTTAAAGACCCTGGTTTCAACCATTGAGATTTTTATAAAAACTAAAATTCAGATGGGATACAGCGAAATACCCCAATTGCCGATCGAAATAGCGGTTTTAAAGATTTGTGGAGAGACGCAACAAATATGAATATCGAAAAAAAAACAATTAAGGCAATTAAAATAATTAATAGTCCCGAGGTTATTGACGAAGTAATTGATTCTTTTAGTCGGACTACAGATGAGATATTTTCTTTAGAAGAACTGAAAAAATTACTTCTTTCCGGTAAGCAATTAGTTATGAAATACGGGGTCGATGTGACTGCTCCGGATATTCATATCGGCCATGCCGTCAACTTATGGATGTACCGGCGCTTACAGGAATTGGGGCATAAAGCAGTTTTTTTAATCGGTGATTTCACCACGCAAATAGGCGACCCGACCGGACGGAATAAGACAAGACCGATTATTTCCGAACGGGAAATAGAAAGAAATTCTCAAATGTTTATTAAACAGGCGATGATGGTTTTGCGTAAAGAAAAAAATCTTTTTGAGGTTAAAAGGAATTCTGAGTGGTATAACAGAATGCAGGCCAAAGAGTTACTTTCTTTAATGTCAATGGTGACCAATGAACGTTTATTATCCAGGGAAATGTTTAGGAAAAGAATTAAAGAAAAGGCGGAGATTTATGAACACGAATTGATTTACCCGATTCTTCAGGGATATGATTCGGTAATGCTTAAGGCCGATTTGACCATTATCGGCACTGACCAATTGTATAACGAAATGATGGGCCGATTTTTCCAAGAAAAATTCAGTCAGCCGTCACAGGTGATTATCACCACTAAGATAACGCCGGGAATTGACGGTCGGGAAAAACAAAGTAAGAGCTGGGGCAATTATATCGGTCTTAATCATTCCCCAAGAGAGAAATTCGGCCGAATAATGAGCATAGCCGACAACCTTATAATTGAGTATCTGAAAGTTTACACAGAAATTCCCCTAAAAGATATTACACAAATTGAAAAAGATTTGGATCTTAACCCGATGAAATACAAATTTTTACTGGCCAAGGAAATCGTTAGACGCTATCACGGAGAAAAAACGGCAAAACAGGAAGAAGAATGGTTCAAAAAGACCTTTAGCCGGGGAGAAATACCTAAAGATTCGCCTAAAATGAGAATGGGAATAGATACGGCCACTATTTTACAGATACTAAGAAAGTGTTTTTCAGTTAAGGAAATGAGCAACAGCGACCTCAGAAGGTTAATCAAACAGGGAGGAGTTAAGGTTAATGGCAATAAAGTGCAGAAGCCGGAAGAAAATATACGATTAGAAAAAGAGGAAATAGAAATAAAAGCGGGTAAAAGGAACTGGTTTAAAGTAGTAAAATAAATATTCGGGGGTCGTCTAATGGCAGGACATCAGGTTCTGGCCCTGATAATTGGGGTTCGAATCCCTGCCCCCGAGCCAAATATTTCCGTGAAAGCGACCCGGGTACATCTGGTCGCTTTTTTTGTTTTTGGTGGTATAATAAAAATAGCTTATATTATTAATCTTAAAAATATGAGTGATATGAAACAAAAAATTAACTTGGAGACAACACCCGATGATTCGCAACAGCAAGGAAAAAAAGAGAAATCGACAATAGGCATTTTTGGTATCATCACAAATGGGGAAGATGAAGTTTTACTGGTTCATAGGAAAGATTATGATCTTTGGAACCTCCCCGGAGGTGGTCTTGAAGCAGCGGAAGCGCCGTGGGACGGAGTAGTTCGTGAAGTAAAGGAAGAGACGGGACTGGACGTAGAAGTGTCAAAATTACTCGGCGTTTACAGCAAGGCACATAAAAATGAAATAGTATTTAGTTTTGAGTGTAAAATAGTTAGTGGGGAACTTACCCTTAATAAGGAAGCCAGTGATATCAGGTATTTCGATAAGCAGAATCTTCCCCAGAATATGTCTCCGAAGCAAGTCGAAAGAATTAATGATTATTTCCAGGATAAAAATGGGATTACGATGAAGGTTCAAGAGGGGAAGACGACCATCGAATTGATTAAAGAAGGGAAACTATAGGACATAGATATTTATTGTCGTTATTTAAAAAGGGAATTATCCATAAGAATCGCCTTGTTTTAACTGCGACCCATCCCCCCTTAGGCCTATTTTTTACCCCCTAGAACGCCCTCCAAGCTTTATTCCTTAAGGCTATGGACGAAGAGAGGGGAGGAGTTCAAGGTGGTAAAATGCGCACGCCGTTTATGTATGACGAGGAATGGTTCGGAGTACTTAAGGCTCTTTACGATAACGCCGAAACAAAAAACAACACATACGCCCTTATCGATGATCTTATTCGTTATGGCAGAAGCGTGCCTTGAAAGTTGGAAGATATAGTAAAATAAGAAAAATCAAAATGTTATCCGATTTAACAAGATAAAGACATGAAAAGCAACAAGTTAATTGTCACAATAAATAAGCCAGTTCACGAAGTTTTTGCATTTACTCTGAATCCAGAGAATACGCCTTTTTATATTAGCTCTATAGTTAAAGAGGAAGTAAATGAAAAGCCAACAAAGATAGGCACTATTTATAGGAATCAGAATAAGAACAGCAAATGGTCAGAGTACACCGTCACTGCCTACGAGAAAAATAAACTCTTTATTTTTACCTCAAGTGATGGGAACTATAGTGTTAAATATTCTTTTAAGTCTATTAGTGATAATGCTACTGAAGTCGAATATTACGAACAGGTAGGCCAAGGAGACCTAGAAGAGCCGTTTACTGCTGAAATATTAGATAAACTTAAATTAATATTAGAGAGTTTGGATTAAATAATTTTATAGAAAGAAATTAGCTACAAGTAATCACTAAACCCTTTATTAAACACGTTCTAATATTTACCGGTGTTCCCGCAGATCTTTGTCGCTTCCGCTCATCAGAGCCTTGGTTTGCTATATAAATAACGACGAAGACACTGATGCTGAGTGAAGCGTCGACGAACGAGAGTGAGGAGGTACTGAACTCAACAGAGAGAAGTAAAGCAGAAGTGATATAATTTAAATTATGTTATATAACGTTTATATCCTTGAATGCGCAGATAAATCTTTATATGTAGGTTGCACTAATAATTTGGAAAAAAGATTAGAACAGCACAATAATTCAAAGCGGGGCGCGCATTATACTAAAATTCGCCGGCCAGTTGTTTTAAAATATTCAGAAGAATTTAAAACACTAAAAGAAGCGAGGCAAAAAGAATCCGAAATTAAAGGTTGGCGTCGAGAAAAGAAAATTAATTTGATA
>CAZAGY010000039.1:0-6968 GCA_964485025.1 uncultured Gammaproteobacteria bacterium | reverse complement strand
GTCAAATGCAAAAATTTCCCTGTACGTCGTGTAATCTGTCTTGACCGGAGCGTTAACGACGGGAAATTTGCTTCGGGCGGATTTTATAAAACCTTTTGAGGATGTTATCCAGTTTATCCCAATCTTCACCGACAACTATCGGCATTAAAGCAATTAATTCTTCCCTGTAACTGATTTGCGGCGGGATATTATTTAATAAAAAGATTGGAAGTTTTCTGTAAAACGCCAAACCCATTTCCAAAAATGAGCTCCCTCCGATATATCCGGCAATTCCGTTTTTATCGTAATTTGCCACATAAATAGCGTCTGATTGTTTAATTTTTCGAAAATGTTCATTAATTAAATCATACTGGATTTTAGCTAAAGCGTCTTCTTCTAAATGATGATAATCTTTCATGCTGGGCAAAAAAACTTCGTATTTTCTTTCTTCAAGGGATTTTTTTATATTCCACAGCTTCTCAAAAAATTTTGCGCTTGAACATAATGCAATTTTCATAAATGTATTAAAATAGGTACTAATTCAAATATTTAATCTTCCGTCCATAATCAATTACGCCTAATGTATCGGCATAATCTGAAATTTCTGCTTCTCTTCCTTATTGTTTTTCTACCTTAAATACTTCTCCGTGTCCCGGAATAATGTAATCGGCGATTTCAAGAAGTTTTTTCCTGGACTTTTTGAGTTTTCCCATATTCGGTTCTGCCGGATGCGCAGAATCTTTCTTGTTTATATCGACTATCTGTTTTTCCCCGTCAACCCACCAAAAAACATCGCCTGCTATCGCATATTTTCCTTTGCCTGTGTTTACAATCAATGATATGTGTTCTGCTGAATGGCCGGGTGTTTTAATGACTTTTGTGTCTGGACCTAAAATGTCGTCTTTAAACTCAAGTTGTAAATCTTTGTTATACGTCAGACTTTCATAAGTCACGAAATTTGCGTTTTCAAATATACCCGCCAAAAGTGAGTGGTCAATATGGCCATGCGTCAAAAATACAAAATCAATGTCCTTCGATTTAAGCCCTTCTTTATCTAATGCTTTAAGAAGTTTTTCTCTATTGCAACCTGGGTCTGAAATTATTAATTTACCGTTGGATTTTATCAGAGCGACCGTAGAACATGCCAACCATCCTTCCTTTAATTCCTTTGCGTATCCTTTGATAAGAATTTTTATTTCTGCCATAGTGTTAGATTATTGTCCGGATATCGTAAGTCCGCTAATGAAGCGGTTCTGGGCGAGGGACGAGCCGAGCGCCGAACCTTTTATCCCGTGTTTTGCGAAGGTTTGTTTTGCCCTCATTAATTAAATTGTTAAATGCGAAACGAAAGTGTAGCGCCCCCTTAAGTTGATTTTTAAGGTAGCCTAATTTTAGCCTCTCTAAGTATCTCGTATCTATATTTTTTCTTCAATTCTTCAACCCGGAAATCGGCGTATTTTTCAAGATGCTCAACAAAATTTGGAACTAATTTTTCTTCATGTTCGGTCAGATATTTCTCAAAATCATCGCGCCGATCTTTGGTTATCAAACAATCTATGTTCCATATTATCCAAAAAAGCTTCTTGTCTATTTTCATTAAATCAAACGGAAAAAATCTGCAATCAAAGGGACGTGAGTCATAAATTTCACATAATTCGCAGTTGTTGAAGAACACACAAGGATTTTTAGAATTTATCAATGGATTTTTTTCGCGCTCTTTTGAAGTTGTAAAAAGTGGAAAAGCAATATCCTCAAGACAACATTTTGTTTTACAATCTATGCAATCCTGCCACAAATTATTTTTCATAAATAAAAATAAATAAAAAATTTTGCTAATCTATTTTAAAAAACTTCGTCTAACTCGTTTCTACGCAAAATGTTTGTATAATAATATGCAAAATTGGTGTATTATGCGAACTTATGATAATAATCATCTATTTTTTAGAGTCTTGCACAGTTGCGTGAAACAAAAAATTTTAATGCTCCCACTCCTCTTAATAATGATAAATTTATCCTTAATCTTTGTCAATTAAAATCAGTGTCATAAAAACGTTCGTAAAAAGAGTTTTCAGCTGGAAACTCTTTTTATGGTGGACCCGAGGAGATTCGAACTCCTGACCTTCTCCATGCCATGGAGACGCTCTACCAACTGAGCCACGGGCCCAAAATTTTTATCTCACAATGGTGGTGCCCAGGGCGGGACTTGAACCCGCACGCTCAAATGAGCACAGCTCCTCAAGCTGCTCTGTATACCAAATTCCAGCACCTGGGCCCTTATTTCTTTTTCTCTTTCAATTTTTTCTTGTAATCCCTCAAATAATACAATTTTGCTCTTTTCACCTTATATTCCTTGATCACCTCTATTTTTTGAACGGTAGGACAATTTATGGGAAAAATTCTTTCCACTCCCACGTTGCCGACTGCTATTTTGCGGACGGTAAAAGTGGCTCCCGATTGGCGGCCGTGCTTACAAGCGATAACCATGCCCTCAAAAACCTGAACTCTTTCTTTTGGATTGCCTTTAGCGTCCGTTTCTTTGATTTTTTGGTGTACTTTTATAATCATCCCGGGTTTTATTTCCGGCATTTTATTTTCTGTTTTTTGTTCTTCTGCCATATTTTTTAATTAAATTTCTTTTCTATTATTTCTTTAACTTGATTAATTGTTTTTTCCAATTTTCCTTCTTCATTAGTAACGACATAGTCCCATTGGTCCAGGGTTTTCATTTCTTCTTCGGCTTCAAGTAAACGTTTTTTAATGACTTCCGGTGAATCCTGATTTCTTTTTATCAGACGTTTTTTAATTTTCTCCAAAGACTCGGCGATTAAAAAAATGACGATTGAATCGGGTATTTTACTTCTCACCGTTCTCGCCCCCTGGGCATCAATTCTGAAAATGACCGGCTGATTGGTGGAAATTGCTTTCTCCACTGTTCTCTTTCTGTTCCCGTAATAATTATTATAAACCACGGCCCATTCAAAAAACTCGTTCTTGGAAATCATCTTTTTAAATTCCGTCTCTGAGACGAAATAATAAGGATTTCCCTGGGTCTCTCCCGTCCTGATTGGCCTGGTGGTGGTGGTGATTATCCTGGTATAATTCAGACCCGTTCCTTTCAGACCGTCAATCACACTATCTTTTCCTGAACCGGACAGGCCGGAAATGATAAAAACTTTAGCCATAAGAACTACTTTAATTTCGTTAAAAAACTTTTTAATTCCGCCGGCAAATCCCCTCTAAATTCCCGCCAGCCGCCTTCCAGGTCGTAAAAACCGAGATGATAAGCGTGAAGAAAAATACGATTTATTTCCAGATATTTGTTTAAATTCAAATTTTTAATTCTGTATTTTTCGTCGCCGACAATTGGATAACCGATTGACTTGAAATGAACCCTGATTTGATGCGTCCGACCGGTTAAAAGAAAAACTTTGAGTAAAGTTAATATTTGAGGAATGGAAAATTTCTGAATCACTTCATATTCTGTTTTAGCTGATTTTTCCTGTTTAACGTTCTTCCGGTAAATTATGGTGATTATCTCTCCTTTTTTATTTCTTCCCAGGGGTAGGTTTATTTCCCCCTTGTCGTCCTTGGGACATCCGTAAACTAAAGCTGAATATTCTTTTTTTACCTTTCCCTGCTGGAACTGTTCTATGAAATGGTCGTACATCTTCTTGGTTCGGGCGACGGCCATCAGGCCGGAAACGTCTTTATCCAGGCGATGAACAATCCCATTTCTCCCCGGCAGACCGACTTCTTTTATTTCCGGATATTGTTTTAGAATTAAATCAAGTAAGGTTCTTTCCTGGGAATGCTTGTCTGGATGAACTAATATGCCGGAAGGTTTTTCAATGACCAAAAAATCTCTGTTTTCTTCCAAGATTTCCAGTTTATCAAATTTAGTGGAAAAGTCAATCCCGTTAGAAAAAACGGTTAAATTTTGTCTTGCTTTCATCTTTATATTTTTCACCTTAACCATAATTCAAGAAATATATATTGTACAAAGCGAATCAGGATTCCTGATCCGCCGGTTGGCGGAGAAGGGTTCTTCTTTCCCAACGGAACCAACTGACATCATTGATATTTTAGCAAAAATAAAAGAAAAAGGGGAGTCTTTTTTCCGAAATTTTATGAATTTTTTAATTTTTTTTGATTTGTTCTCTTAAAAAATCCAAACCTTGCTGTTTTGTTTTAATCTTTTGGCTTAATTGTTTTTCTCTGACTAATTCCAAAAATTTTCCTATCTGCGGTCCGGGTGTCAGATTAAACTCCTTTATTATGTCCGTTCCGGTAACTATCGGTTTGGGTAGTTCTTTTTTTGTTTTACTCAAGCTTTTCAACTCATCAATTCTTTTCACCATTTGGTTGAATTTGTCAAAACTTAACGCCCCTTTCCGGGTAATCGTAGCGGAAATGTCGGCAAAAGAAACCTGAAGTAATTTAACTCCCGAAAAGTGAGGATTAAAAAAATACTTTTCAATTGTTTTCGTTTTCATTTTGGTAATATCTCCCCTGATCAGGATCATGTGTTGCTCAATCAGCCAGGTCGTTTCGTTTATATCAATCCCCACTTTATCCGGGGAAGAAAGTTTCAATCTTTCAAGTATCTTCCTGGTTTTTTCCGCTCCGACCGTATCGTGCTCGTTAAAACGGATTCTGTCCGTTCCATCCTTTTCCGGAGTTTTTATGGTGTAAGGTTTGCCGATATCATGAAATAAAGTGGCGATTACCACTTCGTTTGAAATTGGTTCTTTTTTGAAAAATTTTTTGTATTTGGCCGATTTCAAGTTCTTTAGGGCTAAACGGGTGTGTTGCCAAACATCTCCTTCGGAATGATAATTTTCCGGTTGTTGGCAATTTTTCATTTCCAAAATTTCCGGCATCAACTCGTTAAAAGCCCCGCTTTCATCATATAAATCAAACGCTTTAGTGGCATTGGAAATAAAAGTTTTTATAAACTCCTTGGCAATGACTTCGTATGGGATTACTCTTTTTTCAATTACCGTTGATTCGACGGTCCGACCTGAAGAAACGGCTTCCGCTTTTCTGTCTATTTTATTGATAAATTTCATCTGTTTTTTCAAGGCCTGCCAGGTGTCTTTTTCTATTTTAAAATTTAACTGACAGGACAACCTTATGGCTCTCAGCATCCGCGAGTAGTCTTCCTTAAACCTGTCCTCCGGTTTACCGACGGCGCGGATAATTTTTTGTTTTAAATCTTTTAAGCCTTGATATGGATCTATTAATTGCCATTTATTTTTTCCTTGCCTATCGCCGCCGTCCCATTTTAATGCCATGGCGTTAATAGTAAAGTCCCGACGGCTTAAGTCTTTTTCTATGGCCAGACCGGGATTGGTTTGAATCTCCACGTCGCGATAACCTCCGGTTTTAAAAGAAAAATCTTTTCTGGGCAGGGCAATATCAAAAGGATTGTGTCTGTCTCCGTCCTTGGGAATAAATTTAAAAACCCCGAATAGCTGGCCGACTAAATTAACCTGTCCTTGTTTGGCTAAAAATTTTTCCAAGTCGTTGATTTTTACTTTTCTGACGACAAAATCGTAATCTTTGGTTTTTTTTGATAAAAATAAATCTCTTACCGCTCCGCCGACTAAAAAAATTTCCGCGGCCGGAAATTTCTCTTTCAGATTTTTTATAAAACTGAAATCGTTTTTGTTAAGAATTTCAATATTTAAAACAAACTTTTTTTTAACGCCTTATTTTTTTCTTTCTTATAATCCATAAGATTAATGGTGGGCGGCACAGGACTCGCCAAATTATCCAACCTGGCGTCCGGTCGGATGACCGGACAAACTCAAAAATTTAATTCGGCCGATGAATAATAGATATTTTAGTGGTGGGCTCGTGCAGACTCGAACTGCAGACCTCTACGATGTCAACGTAGCGCTCTAACCAACTGAGCTACGAGCCCGTTTATGACCCTAATCGCTAAATATATTTTTATGTTCCAATGTTGGAATCTCCCTGAACTATAAACGCTTCGCGTTTAAGTATAAGACAGGTTTCCAACCTCGTCGGAATTTACTCCGCATAAAATGCGCTGGTGCGCACGGATGGAGTCGAACCATCAACCTCTTCTTTATCAGAGAAGCGTTCTACCGCTGAACTACGTGCGCATTTTTGTGCGGGGTCAGAGACGCGCTCTAACCAACTGAGCTAGCGCCCGTCTATGGCTTCATTTTAATAAATTATTTCTTAATCGTCAATATTTTCTGACTGAAATTCATCTACAAATTCAATATTTTTCTTAACAACTTTGTTCTCTTTATTAAAAGAAAACTTTGCTCTTAATTTTTTGCCGTTTAAAACGCTTGGTAGCCAATATTTGTCGTCATCCCACGTCTCATCAAATGGCAATTCTTTTGAATTAAACCATTTAGGCGACATCTCTTCTGTCTCCGCCGGTTCCCCGTCCCAATCTTCAACTAAAAATACGTGAACCTGCTGGTCGTAGCCTTTTTCTTGGGGGATTTCCGGGAAATAAAAATCAATGATGGCCACCTTTTTAAAATTTTGGGCTTTCACTTTTATTTCTTCTTCTGTCTCGCGGATAGCCGAATCTAAAACGTTTTTGTCTCCTTTTTCCCTGTCAATTTTTCCACCTACCCCATTCCATTTTCCTTGTCCAAACCCCCTTTTCTTCATGGCTAAAAGTACTTTTTGTTTCAGGCGGTCTCTTTTTATTAAAAAACAAAGTGATACTTGTCTCATATTGTTATATGGTTATTCATCTAACAATATAACAATATTTTACGAATACATCAATATGAAATTAATAATCTTTGAAATAAATCAAAGATTATTTTATAAAAATAAAAAACCTATTAAACACAGAGAATCAACGTTTTCTATTTGAATCTAAATTAAATTCAAATTGAGTCGACCCTACCTCTTGCCCTTAAGGGGCAAGGGTTGGTTTCTCTAAATGAGGTGATCCATCCACAGCTTCCGCTACGGATGCCTTGTTACGACTT
>CAZAGY010000038.1:0-7269 GCA_964485025.1 uncultured Gammaproteobacteria bacterium | reverse complement strand
AGTGGCGGAGATGTCTATAGTCTCAATGGCCCCCCTTAGCCACGCCGGATTTTGTGTCAAAGCTGAACCAAACGCCTCGCCATCACCATTGTCCCTAGAATAAACATTTATTATTGGAACTCTTACATCTCTAATATCCCAAATTGTATGGCGGAGAGTGGTATCATTAATCTTGCATCCATCTTCTATAAGCGTAAAATTAATTCCTCCCATATTTTGTGTTCCAGCCGTAGTTTGATTGCCATTTAAGAATCTAAGGCCAAAGGCATAGCCATAATTTCCAGAACCATATTCATAATGTAGTACTCCCTGGCATGTCCCGTCGTATCTTTGTTTCCCCTCAGTTGATACGGCCTGTATCGCTTGTATTTGGCTTGTTGTTAAAACCGTTTGAAAATTAGAGGGAACCCATCTCCAAGCGTCACCGCCCGAAAAACGAATCTCGTGGGGCAAATCGCTAGCAAAATTTATCCGGGTCCAGCCACCGCCGTCGGTGATCATATCGCAGTAAACTTGGAGGGAATTTGAAGTACTTCCGCCATCTGGATCAATCCAATAAGTGCCGCTAATGCCTGATTGATTATGATGATTGCGAATGTCACTGCAAGACAGCCCGGCGGGGTTTGCGCTGGTGCCGATAATATAAGAAGCACTGCTTGTGGCGGACGCGTTCTGATTGCCGTAATACATATATATGGTAGCGATACCGTTGGGACCGGCCGGGATTGAGGCGGCTTTGACCCAGATTTTGGTGGTGGCAGTGGAACAACCGGACTCAATCCAATAATTAAGCGCTTGGCCGGTGACTGAAGTAAACCTGAGGTCGTCGCAGTCCGCCTGGAATTTGGTCGTGTCCGAAGTATCCACGGTGACTAAAACCTGAAAATTGGTTTGCCCCGAACCGGAATTGGAAATGGTAATGGCTTTGCGGTAGTGCCAGTTGGTGTCCCACCATTCTGCAAGGACAGTGCTAGTATTAAAGAATAAAAAGTAAGCGGAGACCACAACTAAAATCAAGATTAGACCGGCAAAAATCGACTTGCGAGAACGAGTTAAGAATTCAGGAGGTCGAACTTTCTTAATAACAAGACCTAAAAGGTTCGACCTCTTAAATCTACCTAAGAGGTTCAACCTCTTTGAGAAAAGACCTGGGAGGTTGAACCTCCTGACCAAGTTCGACCTGGTTTTACCAGGTCGAACCTGGTGAATTAATTTTTGAAAAAATTTGTATATTTTCATAAACGCTTATTTGTTATTTTTAAATTATTAATTGTTAAAATGATTCTTCGCTTATTTTGGCGCGGTATTGGATGGCCTCGGCGAGGTGTTCTGTCTTTATCTTATTTGAACCGGCCAAATCGGAAATTGTCCGACTGACTTTTAAAATACGGTGGTAAGCGCGGGCGGAGAGAATAAATTTTTCCAGCGCGTCTTTTAACAGTTTCTCGGCAGTGGAGTCCAGTTGGCAGAATTTTTTAATTTGGGTGATGGTCATCTCCGAATTAGTCATTATTTGAGAATTAGGTTTATCGGTTTTGGGGACCCGGTCCCCAAAATTTTTGAACCGACGATTTTGAATTTGGCGCGCCTTGGTGATCCTTTTTCTAATTTTTTCCGAGCTTTCCGCCACCTCCTCGTCCATCAGTTTGTCTATTTTCACCCGCGGCACCTCCAAATGGATGTCAACGCGGTCCAAAAACGGGCCTGATATTTTACGCCGATATCTGATAATTTCTCCGGTGCCGCATTTGCATTCTTTTTCCGGGTCGCGGTAATAACCGCAGGGGCAGGGATTCATTGAAGCGATTAAAATAAATTTCGCCGGATAAGAGACTGAGCCGCGTGCTCGCGCCACAAAAATCTCTCCGTCTTCCAGTGGCTGACGTAAGCTTTCAAGAGTGGTCCGTTTAAAATGGGCTAATTCGTCCATAAACAAAACGCCGCGATGAGCTAAACTCACTTCGCCCGGATGCGGAACCTGGCCGCCGCCGACCATTGCCACGTCGGAAGTGGTGTGATGAGGCGAGCGAAACGGCCGTTGATTTTTTAAATACTCATTTTGTTTCAGCAAGCCGGCGACGCTATAAATTTTGGTCACTTCCAAGATTTCTTCTTTATTCATCGGGGGTAAAATTGAAGGCATGGCCCGCGCCAGCAAGGTTTTGCCCGACCCGGGCGCGCCAATCATTAAAACATTGTGTCCACCGGCCGCGGCGATTTCCAATGCCCGCTTGATAAATTCCTGGCCTTTAATGTATTTGAAATCGTATTCGTATTCTGTTTTTAAACTTTTCGTCCAATCTTGGGTTGATTTGAACGGAGTGATTTCTTCCCGGCTTGATAAATGAAAAAGCAGGTCTTTTAAAGAATCCAGGGGATAAACATTTATTCCATCAATTAAGGCTGCCTCTTCGGCATTGCCTTTCGGTACATATACGTTTTTAATTCCTTTTTTCTTAGCTAAAATCACCATTGGCAAAACCCCTTTGGTGTGTCGAAGCTCTCCGTTAAGGGATAATTCGCCGATAAACATTGAGTCTTGGATTTTTTTAATGAGGTCAATTTGCGGGGTTGCGTCGTTGTCTTCCCGGTTGGCTCCGTCAGGTCGAACCCGGTTGTCAGGTTCGACCTGACAGAAAATTTGTTTTGAGGCGATTAAAATCCCGAGGGCTATCGGCAAATCGTAAACCGAACCTTCTTTTTTTACGTCCGCCGGCGCTAAATTAATCACCAAACGTTTTTTATTGCCGGGTAAAAATTTAAAACCGGAATTAATAATAGCCGACCGCACTCTTTCTTTGGCCTCGCTGACCGCCTTATCAGGCAAACCGACAATCTCAAACAAAGGAAAGCCTCTCTCCACGTCAACCTCCACCTCGACTAATTTTGAATCCAGTCCTTCATTAACCGCCGATAAAATCTTGGTTAACATAAAATTAAAATTATTCTAATTATCTAATTATCTAACTCCTAATATATTTTCCGCCACTAAAATTTCTAACCAATCCTTTTAATTCCATTTTAATTAAAACCGCGACGAGCTCATTTATCTTAAGATTTGACTTTCTGGCTAATTCGTCCAGTTGAACCGGTTTTTGGTTTAAAAATTTCAAAATTAATCTTTCTTCGTCTGACAAATTTTGTTCTTTCCTCCCTTGAATAAATTTTTTGTTTATCTTAAATTCTTTTAAAATGTCGCCGGGACTAACCACGGCTCGCGCGCCTTTTTTAATCAAATAATTCGTGCCAGCGGAATTTTTGTCGTAAATCCGTCCGGGAATGGCAAAAATTTTTCTCTTTTGTTTTAGGGCTTCCAGAGTAGTAAGCAACGCGCCCGATTTTATCGGCGCCTCAACGACCAAAACGCCCAGACTGAGGCCGGAAATAATTCGATTGCGTTCGGGAAAATTTTTCTTCGCCGGTCTTGTCTTGGGCGGATATTCGCTGATGACCGCGCCACCGGATTTAATAATTTTTTCCGCCAATTTTTTATGAACGCCGGGATAAATATTTTCCAGTCCCGAACCCAAAACCGCGATGGTCCGACCGCCAACATTAAGAGTCGCCTGATGCGCCAAGCCGTCAACGCCGAGCGCCAAGCCGCTGACAATAGTCATGCCGACCCCCGCCAATTCTTTGACAAAATATTCCGTCGCCTGCCGGCCGTAATCAGATATTTTGCGCGTGCCAACCACGGCCAAAGGATAATTTTCTTTGGCGCGCAAATCACCTTCAATATATAATTCCGACGGCGGATTTGGTATTTTTTTCAGTAAGACCGGATAATTTTTATCTTTGATGGTAATTTTTTGCATTTTAATAGCAATAAAGTTATCCGCAGATAGTAATTGACGATACAATTTAATATGTTATATTAATATCTGTGTTAGACGGTGAAATCGTATTCCCAAATGAATCAACTAGATAGAGTAAGATCTTCGGACCTTGCTCTATTTTTATTTACATTTTATTTACACGATACAATTGACTTGTACGGAGAGAATGGAGAGTATTGTCAACACGGTTGTGACCACTGTCTAACACTCAGTTGATTCATTATTTGATGAATACGGTTCAACTCCGTTACTCTCCGCACATCACAGTTGACGCTCGGACAAAGGGGTTCGATTCCCCTTAGCTCCACACTAAGGGTTTTTTAATTTTAGATTATAAGGATTTTTTTATTTTAAAGAGAAATGTTTTCATAATGTCTGATTCCCGTTTTCCCATTCAAAATCTCAACCGCGATTAAATCAAAACGCCAATCGCTGTCCATTAAATTATTTTTGAACAAATAATTTTGTATAGAGTAATAAATCTTTTTTCTTTTATAAAAAGTCAGCTCTTGCTCCGGCGCGCCAAATTGCTCGTCGGTTTTTGTTTTTACCTCCACAAAAACCAGTTCTCCGCCCGACTTCTTCAATCGCCCGATAAGCCGCCTAACAAGCCGCGTCGGCGAGGGAGTTGAGCCTAAAGCAACGATGTCAATCTCGCCATGCCAGTCAGCGCGAAAATTCTTTTTCAAAATCTTATAGCCATTCTTTTTTAAATATTTCACCGCCGCTTTTTCGCCAAACTCACCGATTTTTTGCTGTTGCGTCTTCATTTCTTATTTAAATTTCCTTAGCCCGTGTTAATCCCGTGTGAACCTCTGAGGTTTACACTAATCAATAATATAATCTTTAAAATCCTGGCGAATATCGTGAGACACTAATGCCTCACGCGCGAATTCCTTATACTCTTGCAGATTCCTAAATGTCTCTCCTAAGGTGTCTCTGTCGACGATATTTAATTTTCTTTTATCAAAACTCTCCCCTAAACTGCAAAATGGGTATTCTAAAACAAATTCGAATGCCTTATCAAATTCTTTCATCGCTCTTTCTAAACCTCCGGAATAAAGTTCAAAAATATTAAAAACTTGAACATAAGTATCTACATATTGAAAATATTTTTCATCGCTTATCAATTTTGCTTGATAAGCGCCTTGAAATATCCTTCCCGACGTTTTGTGCCTGGTGTTGATATATTTTGTTAAACTGTTGCCAACCCTGCTCATAAATTTACTAATTCCATTTTCCGTAATCTGTTTTAAAAGCAAATGGAAATGATTCGGCATTAAACCATAAGACAAAATCTTAACCAAAGGCCGGGGAGATGGCCAATTTTTTGGCCTATCAAAATTACGGCATTTCCCGGACTTTATCTCAAATTCTATCTGACGAAAAATATTTATCGGCGCGTATTCATCATTAAGATAACGTAAAATTTTTAAAAAACGCCATTTGTCTGCCTCATCATAAACGATAGGCATCCTACGACTGCCACGATTGTAAATATGATTAAAATCTCCTATTGAAATCTGTTCTTTTGTCATAAAAATTAATAATTAATTTCCGTGTGAACCTCTGAGGTTCACACAAGGTTCACCTTGGTTAATCTAGCGGCCGCGGTCGTAGAGTTGTTTGATTTCCGCCGGGGAAAGGGCGCGATTATAAATTTTGAGATTGGAGATTTGACCATTGAATTGTTCGGCGTTCGTATAAGAATTTCTTCCAATGGTTACGGGACTATCATTTTGAATATTGGCCGTTGTTGCATCTGTGGTTTCTCCTTCTAACACACCGTTTACATACATTTTAAGTTTATCGCTTGCCGTATCTCTTACGCCTACTATATGATACCAATTACCGTCATTTACCGAGGTTGTAGATGTTGCCACTGAATTGATTCCATTGTCATCTCTAATACTCAAAATCGCTTTATTAACGCTGGGGTCATTAACTTCAATACCATAATAGGCGTTACCATTATTCCATTTTTGTATTGCCCATTCTCTGGTTCCCTTTGTTGTTTTTATCCATAATCCAATTGAGAAAGAACTTGCAGTTTGAAAATCAAAATTATTTTCATTTGCAACGACAATTCTTTTATCTGTGCCATCAAAGGCGGTGGAATCAGTACCGACGACGGCGCCGTAGATGGTGCCGTGATTGGAATTGGGGGTGGTATCGGCGGTCTGATCGGTTCTTATATCATCTGTAAAAGGAGTAAGATGATTTTTCTCTTCTATTTGAGCTTGATATAATAGAATATCCGATCCATTAGTTAAACCAAATATATAATCTCTAAAACTTCTCGTACATGTTCCTGAAAATGTATGTATTATAGAAAAACGTTGCCATTCTTGAGTTATGGTTTTACCTACAGTTACCATGTTACTGTCACCATTTGTACTCATTGCCATAGATATTGATTGATTGCCTGATTTATTATTCTTGGCCCAAAAAGAATAAGTAAATGTTCTGCCACACATCGTTTCGCCTTCTGGAGCAAACGCATCTTGCTCAAACCTATAATCTCCTCCGTCTGATGTTTTGTATAATCTACCAACCGTTACCATACTGCCGTATGGACCAACCGTTTGGATGTGATCCATAAACCAATATCCATTACTTCCACCATAAGCACAGGTGCCCCAACTACCATTAGTATATGAATAATTTATAGGAGATGCCCCCATAGTAGAATTATATACAGCTGGATACGGTATATTATCAGTTCCCTCTGTTCTTCCGTTCTTACTTTTCAAAGGCATATCTAGAATCAGGCCTTTGTTGAGGGAGCCGGTGGTGATGCCGACAGAGCCGGCGTTGGAACGGCCTTTGGCGTAAAGGGAGGCGATCTCGGGAACTGAAAGAACGCGGGAGTAGATTTTGACGTCGGCGATTTGGCCGTTGAAATTTAAACTAACGTCAGCTGATTTAATCCTGCCAATCCAGGTTTTATTAGCCACATTGGGCCCGGTATCGTTGGCTTGACTGGTTCTAGTCGCATCTTCCACGTTATCAACATAAACCTTAACATCGTTGTCGCCAGTTTTACTTAAAACTACATGATGCCAGGTGTTGGTGGTTAATTTTCCGCCAGTAGTCATTTGTCTTCTTGAAGTGTTGCCTGTCTTGGCCGTATTCCAAGCCACATCGCTGTTATTGTTTGCGGCATGCAGATAAATAAAATTGTTTCCGTCGGCGCCACTGATGGCGGCGATGGTGTCTGCGCCGGCCGAGGCAGAATTACGAAAAACCCAAGCCGAGATTGTCCAATTAGAAGTCGTAGCAATATTAAAAGCGACATTAGATTCTAAATAATCGTCCGTGCCGTCGAAAGAGGCGGCTTCGCCGATGATAACGGCGCCGGAGTTGGTACCGTGATTGCCGTTGCCGGAAATATCATTAAACCCTGTTTTATCGGACAGGGGCATATCCAAAA
>CAZAGY010000037.1:0-7560 GCA_964485025.1 uncultured Gammaproteobacteria bacterium | reverse complement strand
CGAGGCAAAACATATTTTGAATGTAAAGGTGAAACATCGAGAAGAATTCAGGCCTTTTGCTCCCGTTATTTGTCAGGATAAAGTGTTGGAGTATTTTGATTGCGACGAGCCCGTTCCGTATCCGGCAAAATTTATGTTGATGGTTTATCCGATTAAGCAGAAGTGGTATAAAATGATTCCCTCGGTTACTCACGTGGACGGAAGCGGAAGATTACAGACGATAGAACGGTCCGAAAATGCCCTTTATTACGACCTTATTGAAGAATTTTCTAAATTATCGGGAGTGCCAATGTTGATTAATACGTCATTTAATGTCAGAGGAGAACCCATCGTTTGCACCCCCAATGACGCTTATAGATGCATGATGGGAACGGAGATAGATTATCTGATAATAGACACTTTTTTAATTAAAAGAAATGATAACACATGAAATAAATGGGATAACAGAGGGCGGCTGAGAATTAATTTATGTTCAAAGAAGGAAGATTTTATAAATATCTATTATTAGTGGGATCAATAATAATTTCCCTGTTTTTGATAGAATTATTGCTTCGTATTATTAAGTTTGATTATAACCCTTTGCTTATTACTGCCGTGGAAGAGAATGATAGTCGGGAATTTCTTGCATTCGAATTAGGTAGCGAATTAATAGATGATAGAGTATTTAGTTACGACCCGGTTCTTTTATGGCGTCCTAACGTTGATTTCCTGGTTCCGATATTCAATAGACAAGGATTCCGTGGAGATGTTATTGATGATACAAATGCTCATTATTATAAAATTCTTGCTCTGGGAGATTCTAATACTCTAGGGATGGTAGTAGGCTATGATTGGCCGCGTTATCTGGGTGAATCACTGAAGAAAGACAATGGGGAAATTATGGTAATTAACGCGGGTATATGGGGTTATAGTTCTTATCAAGGATTACAAAGATTTAAAGAAATGCTTTCTTTTAAGCCGGATATGGTTTTGATTAGTTTCGGCTCGAACGACGCCCATTTAGTATTTACCCCTGACAAAAAATGGAGTAAGCAGTCTCTGGTTATGTCTAAATTCCTGAATAAATTCAAGCTATATCATTTAGCAATGGCTGTTTCCATGGAAGCGAGCGTTGCCATAAATAAGCAATTGAACGCGGGGTTGGTACATAGAGTTTCGCCCGGGGAATATAGGAAAAATCTGCTGGAAATAGTTTCTCTTGCCCGTCAGCATGATATAATTCCCATCTTGCTTACGCGACCGTTTACAGGCACTTCTCATAATTCGCTCTGGTGGAAGAATTTTGCCCCGGAATATAACGATATCGTCATGGAAGTTGCCCGGGAAAATAATGTTGATTATCTTGATGTTTATTCTTTCTTTAGAGACAAGGAGAATCTATTCGGCGATGAAAGTCATTTCAATCCGGGAGGGAACAAAGTAATGGCGGAACTCGTTTATGAACATATAAATAAATATATAAATACGCCAAATGAGAAAGAATAAACCGTTGATCATAGAGTTTTGGTATTTCTTAAAGGAAAATAAAGCCTGGTGGCTGCTGCCGATAATCATCATGCTTATATTAGCGGGTCTATTGATTATTTTTAGCCAAAGCTCCGGCTTGTCGCCTTTTATTTATACTTTGTTTTGATTTTAAAAGAACAATAAAAAATCTAGAAAATAAATTCTAGAAAAATTGGAATCCGTTTTTAATCGGTGAAATTAAAGATTTTTCAGAACGGTCTTTATTTTTATTTTGATTCTTTTCTCGATTTTTTTAAAAAGATTAACGAAATTTTCAGAACGGAATTTATTGCGGAGGGAATACAATTGATTGGGCACAGGGATATCTTCCTGCCTGACGAGTTTGAATATTTCTTTATCACTGATCTTTCTTACTTTCTGTATTCTGTTTCTCAAACTGAGCGTTTTAGGCAGATTAAAGATGTTCCAGGTAATAGCCCTTAGGGGAATGAACAGGTAGTCAACGTTTTCTTTGAACGTTTTTTTACCTTTCCTCTGCCTTAAATCATTAATAAGCAGGGTAAGATGATCGAAAAAAAACAGGCTGTAACCGATCATGATGTAGAATATTCTTAAGGGGATATTTTTTAGTTCGTAATTCTTAAGAGCGCTGGTTAAGGCGTTTCTTTTAATAAGATAGACTTTTTTCAACGTTTTATTCTCCCAGCTGGCGCTGCCGTGGTGGTGGAGAATAGCTTCCGGTTCGAAATACATCTTATATCCCAGGATATTAGCCCGCCATCCCCAGTCTAGATCTTCATAATAGGAATAATAGCGCTCGTCTGGAAGGCCGACCTTTTGAAAAACTTCGGCTCGGATGAGCGCTCCTCCGAAACAAATTCCCAAAACGAGTCTTCTTTCTTCTTCCACCTCCTTTCTCATTTTGCCGAAGTTGACGTCATAGCCGTCTCCGTTCCAATTAATCGTTCCTCCTTGGCTGTTTATCGTTTCCGGGTTTTTGAAGAAAAGCATATTTGAAGCGACGGCTGCGGCTTGTTCACTTTCTATGCAGTCAACGAGGTTTTGGAGCCAGTTTTTTTCCGCTTTTGTGTCATTATTTAAAAGGGCGAGATAATAGGGGGAGTATTTTTTAATAGCATATCTTATCCCTTTGTTTATTGTTTGACTGAATCCGGCATTTTTCTTAAAATTTAATGTTTTAACCATTGGAAAAAAAGTTTTTATTTTATTGATCGTTTCTTCATTCGATCCGTCATTTACAACCAAGATTTTGAAACATTTGTAAGTTTGATTTCGTAAAGACGATAAACAAGGCTTTAATAGATGCCAGGCATTGAAAGTGGGAATGATGACTACTGTTTCTTGATGATTGTTTTCCATTTTTAAAAGTGATATTTAGGGGGTTTCCAAAAATTTTTCCGTTTCCGTTGCGGTTTTTTTCCAATCATGGGAATTCGCCCATTGCCGGCAAGTTTCTTCCTTGGGGATAAGTTTTTGTCTATCCAGCCAGAATACGATTTTTTGGCTGAATAATTCAGCGTCTTCGCAGTTTATCAGTTCGCCGGTCTGACGGTTTTTTACTGATTCCCTTAATCCTTCTACGTCATTAGCAAGGACAAACGTTCCTGTGGCATTGGCTTCTAATACGCTGATGCCGTATCCTTCTATCCGGGAGGGAACGACGTAGAGCCAGCAATTCTGGAAAAGTTCTTTCTTTTTTTCTTCACTGACAAAACCGAGAAAGTTGATATTTTCCTCAGATTTGTATTTTTGTTTGTATTCTTTTAAAGAAAAGTTGGTATTAACGAAAAGGAATTCATTTCCGGCAATAACGTATTTCACCCGAGGGATTTGTTTTTTCACTAAAGGATATGTTTTTAAAAAGAGATCAATGCCTTTTCTTCCTTCCAGGCGGCCGAGAAAGAGGACCGTGGGTCCGGGAGAATATTTTTTTTCGCTTATCAATGAGTGATCGACGCCGTTCAGAATTTTTTTGACTTTTTTGAATCCGTATTTCCTCAATTTTTCTTCCATCCATTGGCTGACGACGATGACGTTCTGTTTCTTGTAGAAGAGGATGAAAAACGTCTCCGCCAGATAGCCGATCAGGGCGAAAACGAATCTTTGGGATTTGAAAAAATGTTTACGGTTGAAATTATGGATGATTATTTTTTTGTTTTGATGCGGATGGAAGACGGGGGTAAAGAAAGGAATGACGCTTACATCCTCGTAAAGAACATCCGGTTTTATTTTTTTGAGATAACGTCTTAATAAAAAGATAATCAGAAAATGGATGCGAATGGTGTTTTCGGAGTTTTTTTTGCCCAGGCGGATAATATTGATGTTTTGGTAGGTTTGTTCCCTTTGCGCTCCGGGGAACATGGCGCTGAGGAGATAGACCTGGTGTTTTTCGCCTAACCGGGAAAAGGTTTCTTTTAAATTTATTTCCGCTCCACCTGCATTAGGATGAAGAGGACAATATTTATTTATAATAAGGATTTTTCTCATAAAATTTATTCAATAGAAAGATTGGCAAGATAAAATGAATTGAAAATAATTTGCAAGCCAATCAGGATGGAAATCAATAGGGGATTTAAAAAATCGTTCGCCGTTCCGGTAATTTTAAAAATTACAGGAACAATAATCAAGAAGAATCCCAAGAATAGAGCGTGTTTTAGTTTAAATGTTTGATAAAATCTTTTTAAGAATTCATTTTCTTGTTTAAACTTGGTGTAAAGATATGTTTTAGAAAAAAGTCCGAGAAAAATAATTTGGAGACCGAAAATAGGAAAAAGGTTTTTTACGGTTGCCAAATTGAATATTCCTTTGATTTTTTCTCCCAAAAAAAGACCAATTAAGCCGAAGGAAAAAAACATTCCTCCAATTATCGCATAAGTAATTAATGAGGTTTCTAAAATAATGTATTTCAGGTGGGCTAATCCGTCTTTATAAGGCCTTAATTTAGAATTTCCCTTACGAGGCCGATATTGAATGGGCACTTCCGTTATTTTTATTCCTTGCCTTTTTGCCTTGATAATCATTTCCGTGGAAAACTCCATATTATTGGTAACCAGATTTAATTTTTCAAAAGTTTTTTTATTTAAAACACGAAAACCGGATTGACTGTCATAAATGCTGATTCCAAAAAAAATACGGATAAATAAATTAAGCAAAGGAGTTCCTAAAAATCGATGAGAAAAGGGCATTGCTCCTTTACTTATTTTGCCATTGAGGCGGTTGCCCAAGACAATATTGTTTTCTTTTAATTCTTTTAAAAATTTGGGAAATTCATGGAAATCATAACTGCCGTCCGGATCAGCGTAAATGATCGTGTCATAAGAGGCGTGTTTTATTCCTTGTTTAATGGCGAAACCGTAACCGTTGGTGTCATGTTTGATGAGTTTCGTTTTTTCTTCCTTTGCGATTAAATCCGATCCGTCTGTTGACGAATCGGAAACGACAATTTCATAAACGATGTCTTGTTTCAGACATTCGTTTTTTATCTCTTGGATACTCTGCCGGAGGGCTTTTTTTTCATTTTGGCAGGGAAGAATAAAAGATACCTTTAACATAAGCGGAATGTATTTATTCCTAAAATATACCAAGAAAAAATGATTTTGTAAATGTAAAAGCGAGTGATTTAAAAGTTTTATTTCTTGGATTTTTATCTTTAACAAAGATATCCCCCTTTACGGTTTTTCCCAATAGTCTTATAATTAAATCGTTAATACAATCATCTAAAATCTATGAAAAAAATTTGGTTAATCATCGTTATTTTAATTTTAATTATTTTAGCCGTTATACTCTTCGGTAGAACGGAAACAACTCCAACTGAAGAAACTTTTCTTTCCGAAAATGAAGAAGTTGCGCCGGCCGTGGCGACAGAAACGGTTGTCAGTGAAGAATCCGGCATGTTGGAGGCGGAACAAGCGATAAAAGGACAGGAAGCACTTGAATCAGCGAAAACCTTGGCATTGAATATGAATCAAGTATCCGAAGAAGGAGTGGTTTTAACCACCAGCGGATTGCCGGCGGATAATTCCGCCTTGCCCGGTTCATTTGAGGCGCCTTACCAATCAATGGCTCTAAAAGAAAACGAAATTCCCTATGGGGCCATGAAATTAAATGTTTCTGACAAAGGATTTGAACCAAAAGAGATTAATGCTGAAGCCGGAAAAGCCACGATTATTTCCCTGACTGCGACAGATAATGTTCATATTTTACGCTTTGAAGACGCATCTTTGCAAGGAATAAGGATTATTGTTTCTCCGGAAGAAACCAGGGCGATTGTTTTTAATGCGCCAAAAGCTGGGGATTATGTTTTTTATTGCGAAATGGAAGGCCATCGCGAAGCCGGCGAAACCGGTGTAATGCGCGTTAAATAAATCTGTAGGGGTTGAACCCCTCCAATTCCCAGGGGTAGAACCTCTTTAGGAATTCGCTTTCAAGGAGGTTCGACCTCCAAGAAATTTCAATAGCAATAGAGGAATCAAACTTCTAAGACAATAAGTCAGATTTTTTTAATTGATTAAAAATTTGCATCGATTATAATAAATTATGCGAATTAATAAAGAAAATATGTCTAATAAAAAAATTACAATTGAAGATTTGGCGGTTATCACCAAAAATGGTTTTAATGAAGTTGACAAGAGATTTACTGAAGTTGACAAGAGATTTACTGAAGTTGATAAAAGGTTTGGCGAAGTTGATAAAAGGTTTGGCGAAGTTGAATATCATTTGAAGTCATATATTGACGATAAGTTAGCTGATACAAAGGGTGATATTATCGCTGCGATTAAAGGAGACAAAGGAAGAGATAGGGTTTTCAAAACTAAATTACTGACAATTATTAAGCGTAACAAATTGGCCAAAGATAACGAGTTAAAAGTATTGGCGGGATTAATTGAATAAATTTTAGTATTTAAGTTAATAAACATTACTAACTAAATAATTTTTATGATGAAAAAAAACACAACATGGATAATCGTTGTCGTTGCCGTTTTGGTGGTTCTGGGCATTATTCTCCTCAGTGCGCCTAAGACAGCCCAGGCTCCGGAAATGAAGCCCGAAGGCACTGAACAGGAAACACCGGAAGGAGTGATTTCGGAAGGAGTTTTGACTGGAGCGGAAGTCGTTGTTCCAGATGCCAGTCCGGTTTCTAAGGAAGGCGAAGTCTTGACTCCCGAAGGAAAACCGGTTGACAATATGGCTTTACCCGGTTCTCCCGAAGCGCCTAAGCAGTCAAGGGCCTTGGAAGAATCAGAGCTTCCCGCAGAAGCCATTAGACTTTCAGTTTCCGCCAGCGGTTTTACTCCCAATGAATTCACGGTCAAAGCGGGCGAAGTCGTTACTCTTTCCATCACTTCCACTGATATGACTCACGTTTTTAAGTTTGACGACGAATCCCTCCAAGGCGTGGCTGTTGGCGTGGCCAAAAATGAACTCAGAGCCATCCCATTTAATGCGCCTTCCGCCGGAGATTATACTTTTTATTGTGACGTTCCCGGACATCGGGGTCGCGGTGAGACTGGCGTAATGCACGTAGAGTAGTTCGGATTATCAATAAAAGACCAGATTATTGAATTTGAAGGTCAGACCTTCAGGTGATTAGGAATTCAATCCGTATATTATAAGGTGGTTAGGGAATCATTATGCCTTTGTTTAAGTTTGATATCAAAAAACATATCATTATTTTTTGGGCTTTTTTTGCGCTGGCTATTTTTATTATTTTAGCCGGCATTTTTTTATTTAACCAAAGAACAGTCACGCAAGCGGCGGAAACCCATAAGCTTCGCGGTTGGGGTTGGTCGGAAAATATCGGTTGGATTTCAATGAACTGCTACAACGACTATAATAATGACGGGGTTTTTGAGAATTGCTGTCCCGGTGGCACAAATCCCGGTCTGTGTCCCGGCGGACTGGCAAATACTGATTACGGCGTCCAATATGACACCACTTACAAAAAATTGACCGGTTGGGCTTGGTCGGAAAATGTCGGCTGGGTTTGTTTTGGTGAGACTTGCCATAAGGTCTGTCTAGGTGGGACAAGAGACGGATTGTGTTGCAATGACGCGATTAATTGCTCCGGCGCCA
>CAZAGY010000036.1:0-7658 GCA_964485025.1 uncultured Gammaproteobacteria bacterium | reverse complement strand
ACCCCGTCCAGAAGTAAAAAGAATCAGTTTTTAAATAATTAAATAAATTAAAATCAATCTCAAGAAATCGTTGGAACTGAGATTGGAATAAATAGGCCAGAGAAAGAATAATCCCGGCATTCAGAATCCAGGAAATCAGCGCATATAAACTGCCTTCAATCAGAAAGGGGCTGCGGATTGTCCAAGCCGAAGCGCCCACTAATCTCATAATCTTGATTTCTTTTTGTCGAGAAAGAGCTCCCAGTTTAATGGTAGTGAAGATTACCAGAATAGTGATTAAAGAAAATAAGCCGCTGATACCCAGGCCGCCTTGGGTGATTTTTTGACCGATTTTATTAAAACCTTGGATTAATTCTTGATAGTCGTAGAAGTTTTGATCTTGGACAAGGGCTACATAGGCCGGTTTTTCAATGACACTGATCACTTTTTGGGAATCGGCCGGATCGTGAAATTTTACGGTTATCAGACCGCCAAACGGGTTCTCATTTAATTCTTTTAAAGAACTTAAAATTAAAGGGTCGTTCTGGTGTTCGCCTTCAAAATTTTCCAAGGATTGTTCAGGGGAGGAATAATTTAATTCTTTTACCTCTTCCATGTTTTCTAAGTCGGAAATTAAAAGAGCAACTTGATTCTGGTCAATGTTTTGGTTCAGATAAATACCCAAATCCATTTTATCTTTTAAGGAAACCAATATTTGCCGGCTGATAACGTTGAGATTGTATAAGAGACTTAAACAAAATAACATCAGAAGCATAATAACGATACTGGTTATAGTTAACCAGAAATTTCTGAAAAAATTTTGAATGGCCAGTTTAAAAAATCGCATCTTTTTATTTTTTCTTTTTTTTAATTTCA
This sequence comes from uncultured Gammaproteobacteria bacterium, assembly GCA_964485025.1. Lineage (GTDB taxonomy): Bacteria > Patescibacteriota > Patescibacteriia > UBA2591 > UBA6264 > JAQTOB01. The sequence goes on along the minus strand of CAZAGY010000036.1, from coordinate 6,803 downwards.
ATATTAACTTGGCTTATTTGTTCTAATGGTAAATCGCTGGGCGCGCCCATCATTAGGTCTTTGGCGTCGGCGGTTTTGGCAAAAGGAATGACTTCTCTAATGTTTGGTTCATTAGCCAGAATCATTATCAATCGGTCAAGACCAAGAGCTATACCTCCATGAGGCGGAGCACCATATTCAAAAGCTTCAAGTAAGTGTCCAAAGCGTCTTTCAGTTTCCCGTTCGTCGACAGCCAGGATTTTAAATATTTGTTCTTGGATTTTTCGTTGATGAATTCTAATTGAGCCTCCACCTATTTCAAAGCCATTACAGACCAGATCATATTGTTGAGCTTTAACCTTCAGGGGTTCTTTTTTTAATAAATGGACGTCTTGTTCCTTAGGAGAAGTGAACGGATGATGAACAGAAACAATCTTTTTTTCACTTGTTGAATGTTCAAAAAGAGGAAAGTTTGTGATAAAACAGAAAGCTAATTCATTTTTGTCTTTAACATTTTTTCTAAGGTCCGGCTTGTCCGTTTTGTATTTTTTCATCATTTCGTCGTACTCTAGTCGGGGAAAAGGCTGAAAGGAAAATTTTTTTTCCGGCGTGATAGTCCTTATTAAGGCGACAATTAATCCTTCAATTAAGTCTAAAATATCTTCTTCTTTGACAAAACTCATTTCTACGTCTAACTGGGTAAATTCCGGTTGGCGATCACCTCGCGTATCTTCGTCGCGGAAACAACGAGCAATTTGAAAATATTTTTCCAACCCGGCTACCATTAAGAGTTGTTTGAATTGTTGGGGCGCCTGGGGTAGAACATAAAATTTACCAGGATAGAGTCTAGATGGGACAATAAATTCACGGGCTCCTTCAGGTGTGCCCTTAGTAAGAATTGGCGTTTCTATTTCCAAAAATTCTTGTTGGTCTAAATAATCACGAATGAATTTAATTGTTTTATGACGCAAAATTAAATTATTTTTCATTCTTTCGTGACGCAGGTCCAAATAACGGTATTTTAATCGTAATTCTTCACTAGTTTGTTTATTTTCGTTGTTAATCTCAAAAGGAGGGGTTTTGGCCCGATTCAAAATAGTCAATTTTTTAGCCAGAATTTCCACTGAACCGGTTGGAAAATTTTTATTAACCTGTTTAATCGGTCTTTGATTAACTACGCCTTCAACTTCAATTACAAATTCCAGTCGGAGTTCTTTTATTTTTTCCATCGATTTTTTGTCAAGTTCGGAGGGAACGAAGACAACCTGAACCAATCCGGAACGGTCGCGCAAATAAATAAAGGTAATTTGACCGAGGTCTTTACGATCATTAATCCATCCGCAAAGAGTTACTTTTTGTCCGATTTTATTAACTACCTGAACATTGGAAATTTTTTTCATATTTTATGGTAATAATTAAAATTTTGAAAGTAAATTTTCCATCCCTTTTTGTAGAGTTTCATAAATGGAATCTTCTTTAGGGAAATCAAAATATAGGCAATCATCTAAGTGCGGACTGCTGCCGATAATAATTTGATAAAGGTAATATTTTTCAAAGTCGGGATATTTTTTCTTTAAATCAGAGGTTATTTTTCCGATATTTTCTGACAATCCATTTACTCCACTCAATTCAATAATCATTTTTAATAGTTTTTTAACATCAAGTTCTATTTTTTTTTGGTCTTCGGTCAGGATAAAAATATTTTTTTCTATATTATTTTCCATAGATAAATAAATTAATCAATTAAGGATTTAACCTGTTAATTAACCTGGGAAAAGGAATAGTTTCCCTTATGTGAGGTAGTCCGCAGACCCAAGCGACAATGCGTTCCAAACCGAAGCCAAAACCTGAATGTGGCACACTGCCGTATTGACGCAGATCTAAATACCACTTAAAAGCCTCCATAGGTAAGTTATTTTTTTTAATTCTTTTTACCAGTTCTTCGTAGTTATCTTCCCTTTGTGAACTGCCGATTATTTCGCCGTAACCTTCCGGAGCCAGTAAGTCGGCGCATAAAGCATATTTGGGGTTCTCCGGATCACACTTCATATAAAAAGCTTTTACTTCAATCGGGTACTTTTCTATAAAGAGCGGTTTATTATATTGTTTGGTTAAAATTGTTTCATCATCGCCGCCCAAATCTTCAGTTTCTTTCATATCACTGCCTAATTGGCGTAATTTTTTTACCGCTTCCTGGTGGGTAATTCGGTAAAAAGGGGGAGTAACATTTTTTAAAATTTTGATGTCACGTTCTAAAATTTTTAATTCCTGTTCATTTTCTTTTATTGTTTTTTGCACCATAAAACTGATTAATTTTTCCTGGATTTTTAAATTTTCTTCGTGTTCCACAAAAGCCGCTTCAGCGTCCATCATCCAGAATTCCGTAAGGTGGCGGCGAGTTTTTGATTTTTCCGCGCGGAAGACAGGTCCGAAATCAAACACTCGGCCTAAAGAGGCAATGCCCGCTTCCAGATATAATTGGCCGGATTGAGATAAATAAGCCTTACCTAAATCAAAATATTCCACGCCAAAAAGCGCGGTTGTGCCTTCGCAGGCAGCCGGCGTTAAGATAGGGGAATCAAATTTTACGAAATCATTATCATGCATCCATTCATAAGTGGCGCGGATTAGAGTGTCGCGCACCCGCTGAATGGCCCATTGCCGCCGGGAACGCAGCCACAAATGGCGGTTATCCAGCAAAAATTCCGGACCATGTTCTTTTTTTCCGATAGGATATTCATTTTCAGGGATTTGATAAATTTTAAAATCTTTTACCTGTAATTCAAACTCATCTTTGTTTTTTGGGTGCCCAGTCAGTTTGCCGGTTAATTCAATTGAAGTTTCCAGACCGATTTTTTGCGCTTCGGCCCATTTTTCCTCATTGACATCGGCCCTGTTTAAAATCGCCTGAATAAAACCAGCACCGTCTCTTAATTGTAAAAACATAATTGAGCCGGAAGAACGAATGTTATAAATCCAACCCTTGAGAGTTACGGTCTTATCGAAATGCTTTCGGGTGTTTTTAAGTAGAATATACATATTAATTAATTGGTTAATTAAGTAGTTAGGGTTATAATCCCCAAGTACGCAAGTGCCGATTTATTTTACCAGAAATTGGATAATAATAAAAGCCACATAAAAGAGGCAAAGGACGACCCCCCCCCGCCAGGAAATTTTTTCTTTGGAGAGGACAAAAACCGCAAACATCAGGTAGGCGATTAGAAGGAAAATTGAACTGCTGATAAAGAGATAATTATTTTTAATAATAATAGGAGAAATAAGGGCGACTACGCCCAAAATAGCGGTTGAGTTAACGGTCAATGACCCAAGAACGTTTCCCAAAATCATATCTTTATGTTGTTCTTTGGTCGCTTTGATTCCAAAAACTAGTTCCGGTAAAGTGGTACCGATGGATATCAAAAAAAGGCCGGTTAAAAATAGAGGAATGTTTAATTCAGAGGCTAAATCGGTGGAATATTTTACGATTATTTTGGCGCTAATTAAAAGTAGGGTGATGCTGGCAATAAATACGAGAAGATTTCTAATTAAATCTTTGTGTTTAACATTATCCAATTTTTTTGTAAAGTCCCGACTTTGATAAAAAAGAATCAGGTTATAGAGAATAAAGAGAATTATAAGCGCTAAGCCGTCAGTTCGTGAGAGTTGGCCGTCTAAAGTTAAAAGAACGAGATAGACTAAAAGAATTAAAGTATATAATATGTTTTTTTGAATGGGTCTTTTCTTCGAATCAATGCCTCGGATTAAGATAACGGTTAATCCTAAAGTTAAGGTCAGGTTGGCAATGTTTGTACCCAAAATATTGCTTAAAGAGAGCGTAGGGGTTTTATTTATGGCGGCGGAAATACCAACAAAAAGTTCAGGAAAAGAAGTGGCTATCCCCCCAGGATAAAAGCGATTACAAATTCAGGAAGACGTAAATATTGGGCTAAGTAAATCAAAGATTTAATCACCTAATGGGTGCTTTTGACTAAGACGATCGAAGTGAGAGCAATGGCGATAATATAAATAAAAACCATCATAAAAATTATATTTCCTAGCGGGCCCACGCGAAAATTTATTTTCGTGATGGGCGAGAGGCGGAAATTCAAGCGCCGCAACAGCGCTCATTTTTTAATTCGAGAATGGATAAAAAGAATTTTACCGACTTCCACTAATATAATTTCAATTAAACCCAGGCTGACTAAAAGTAGCCAGTCGTTCCAGTGGAGCGGCACTAGCCTGAGGATTTTTTGAAAAAAAGGAACGTAAACGGCCATCAAGAGCATCAGCCAGCCGACAAGCACGCTGATATTCAGAAAAAGATTATCAAAAGGATTGTATTTCCAAATGGATTTTTTTAGATTTTTGCAGGAAAAAATATAAAATAAAGTGTCAATACCCAGGCCAGCAAAAATTACGGTTCTAATATGCATCAGATCAAAATCAATTCTGTAAAGGTAGATAAAAAGGGCTAAAAGAATCAGGTCGCTGACGATACCGACAATAAAGATTAAGAATTTCATTTCTTTGTCTAAGATTTCAGTTCGGCGCCCCCGCGGTTTTTCTCTTAAAACTTCTTTATTCTCTTTTTCATAAGATAAGGCCATAGCCGGCAAAGTGTCTTCAATGATATTTATCCAGAGAATTTGTCCGGCTAAAATAGGTAAAGGAAGACCGAAAAGCAACGGGCCGCCGATTAAAAGAAATTCGGTAAAAGTGCCGCTAAAAAGAAAAAGAACGATTTTTTTAATATTATCAAAGATGTTGCGGCCGGTTTTTATTATTTCAACAATAGTTTTAAAATTATCGTCAAGTAAAATAACGTCAGCTGTTTCTTTAGTTACTTCGGAACCGGAACCTAGAGCCACGCCGATATCAGCCGATTTGATGGCTGGTGCATCGTTAACGCCGTCTCCGGTCATAGCCACCACTTCTCCCTGACCTTGCAACATATCAACAATTCTGATTTTATGTTTCGGTTCAACCCGGGCAAAGATATTGATTTTTTTAACCTCCTCAGACAGTTCTTTGTCAGAGAGTTTGTCTAAATCATCGCCTTGGAGAATTTTATCTCCCGGTTTGATTAAGCCGATTTCTTGGCCAATGGCCATGGCAGTCAATTGATGATCGCCAGTGACAATAATCGGTCTGATGCCTGCCATTTTACATTCATCAATAGCTTCTTTAGATTCGGCCCGCAAAGGGTCTTTAAGCGCAATTAGGCCGATAAAAACCGCTTTATTTAAATGTTCATCGGTCAAATTATTTATCTTTTTATTTAAGAATTTTTGGGCAAAAGCCAGAACCCTTAGGCCCTTAACAGTTAATTCTTCAAATTCCTTTTTTATTTTTCTTTTTTCATCAGTTGAAATTTCGATTAAATTCAGGATTTTCTCAGGCGCCCCTTTAATTAATAAGAGATTTTTGTTTCTTTCAGGACACTGATGAAGAGTAGCCATATACATAGTTTCCGATTCAAAAGGAATTTCATCAAGGCGCGGATATTGTTCAAACATTTTTTTTCGGTTGAAGCCGGCTTGAACGGCCCCTTGAAGCAGGGCAATTTCTGTGCTATCTCCCTTAACCCCCCATTTTTTTAAATCATCATCTTCGTTTTCTATTACCGCGTTACTGCAAAGTAATCCGATTTTCAACAGTTCCCGAGATTCAGTTTTATAAGGAATAATCTGAGCGATGGTCATTTTTCCTTCAGTTAAAGTCCCGGTTTTATCCAAGCAGATGACCGTAGTTGAGCCCAGGGTTTCTGCGGCGATTAATTTTCTGGTTAAAGCCTTCTTTTTTAGAATTCTTTGCATGCCGATGACTAAACAAACAGTAACAGCAATAATCAGTCCCTCGGGCACTCCGGCCACGGCGACGGCGACGGAAATGAGGAGCATTTCAAAAAAGGGTCGGCCAACAATTAAACCACTGAGAAAGAGAATAACACAAAGAATACCTATAATTAAGCCGGTAATCTTAGCTAAGTGAGTGATTTTTTTCTGAAGAGGGGTTTGGTCTTCTTCAGTATTTTTAATCATTTCGGCGATTTTACCTAATTCGGTTTTTAATCCGGTAGCGACCACCACGGCTTTGGCTTTGCCTCGGGTAATGGTGGTTCCTGAATAAACCATATTTTCCCGGTCAGCCAAAGACATCCCCTGGTCTAAGACGCGAGTTATTTTACTTGAAGACGCAGATTCGCCGGTCAAGACAGATTCAATTGTTTCCAGATTATAGACTTCAATTAAACGGGCGTCAGCTGGGACAATATCGCCGGCCTGAAGGATAATAAAGTCGCCAGGAACGACTTCTCGGCTGTCGATAATATATTCTTTTTGATAGTTATCTTGTGTTCTTAACACCTGGGCCGAACAGGTAACTAATTTTTTTAGATGGATAAAAATTTTTTCAGCTTTGTATTCTTGAAAAAAACCAACTCCGGCATTGATTAAAACCGCCGCTAAAATGATACCCATATCAATAAATTCTTTTAAGGCCAAGGAAATGGCTGCGGCCAAGATCAGAATATAAACCAAAGGATTTTTAAATTGAGAAGAAAATATTTTTAAAACGGAAAAATTTTCCTTGTCCGGGAGTTTATTTTTTCCGTATTTTTTTAACCTTTCCCTTGCCCGTTCGATATCCAGACCATTTTTATCAACTTCCATGATCTCCAGGGTTTTATTTATTGACAGATTGTGCCAAACTTCATTCATATTTTGCAAATTTACCCCGTTTAGAAGGTCGCAATTATAAATGTTAATAAATAAGATATTTTAATAGTTTACTAAGAGGACTTTCCAAATGAGGTTTAATAAATT